>CAYTNC010000144.1:0-6457 GCA_964438935.1 uncultured Bacteroidales bacterium | reverse complement strand
TCACAAATCATGGCCCTTCCGGGTTTTGCAAAGGCGTTTTCTGATTTTCCCGATATCAGTTTGAAATCGAAGAGGTCAAAAAAAGTACTGTCGGTTGAATAGGCATTTTGACAAAAGAATGATTGATTGCCTATTTTTACCACAGCTTTTCTGAACGGAACCAATCGCACCATTTTTTCAATCTCTGGATATTCAGTCAGCAGTTGTTGGGTCCAGGCGCCTGCAACTCGTGCCGGGTGTGTTGAGGTTGCCCCATGGTTGCTGTCGGATGTTAATCTGTAAATGCGGTCAGCATTCTTATGCATCCGGTCATAGCTGAGCTCATACCGGATGTACAGGAAAGTGGCAATCACACAGGCCATGGCGGTGCTTAAACCCAGCAGGTTGATGAGAAACCAGGTTAATCCGTGGCGGAGTTTGCTGATTATTTTTGTAACATACATTGTCTGAACTATGATTTGTGTGATTAAGTGATGGACTGTGATTATACTGATGCTAAAGAAAAGGGTTAATAGTAGCTCATGACCAAAACCTACGGCTGCTTTTCTATAAGCTAAGATCAATTGCCCAGAAGGCATATGGTATTGTAGAAAAACAATTTTGTATTGCTCAAATACCGCGGAGCGGTTATGGTCTTAAGCAATATATATCTATTTCTAAATACCATAACCGCTCCGCGGTAAAGGGTACATATTCAAAAACTTCTACAAGACCCAAACCGCTCCGCGGTAAAAGAAATAGTAATTGAAATGAGAGGCTATTTTTTCAAAAATCAAAGAACGCTTATCTGTCAATTATTATCAATTAATACCTTATGTTTTATATAAAGTGACATCACTATTGGGCTGTGGATTTGTCGGTTTTTCAATCATAGTCCTCATTTAATCAGATTAATCATGGTTAAGACTACTCATACCTCAGCGCTTCGACCGGATTCCTCATAGCAGCCCTCCAGCTGTGCCAGCTTACCGTGAGTATAACAACTGCCCCTGCAACCACCCCTGCCACTGCAAAAATCCACCAACTCAGCGTTGTTTTGTAGGCGAAATTCTCCAACCATTTACGCAAGGCATAAAAAGCAACTGGACAAGCGATAACAAAGGCAATTACGACGAGCGTCAAGAATTCTTTGTTTAGCATAAAAACAATCTCACGGGTTCGGGCTCCATTCACCCGGCGTATCCCAATTTCTTTGGTTCGCCTGTTGATGATGAAATAGGTTAATCCAAAGAGACCCAAGGATGAAATGATAATGGCCATTATTGCTGCATAACCAATTATTTTTGACCACTTTTCTTCATATAAATATCGGTTATTCAGTTGTTCGTCCCAAAAATTCATATCTAATTCTTTATGAGACAGCAAATCCTTCCATGTGTTTCTGATTAGCGCCAATACTTGACTGATTTGAGCAGGATTATATTTTATGAATAAATATTTAGCACTCTTTCCTATTTCTGTTTCCCCCATCAACATTAATGGTTCAATTTCCTCCTTCATTGAATCGTAATGATAATCTTTGATGATCCCTTTTATAATATAGTTTCGCCCATCCAAGGTGATGCTTTGTCCTACTGCACTATTTTGTAGGTTAAGACTGGTGCGGAGTTTTTCATTGATGATTACATACTGATTGGAGGAAGTGGATTCTGCGAAATTTTCGCCTTCTGCTATTTTTAAACCCAATGTTGGAACATAGTATTTATCAACTTTGAGTATTCTTGTATAGATAGATTCTCCGGCGTCGTTCAATATGTAGTTATTCCCTCTTCCACTGACGTAATCTCTGTCTGTAACCGTTATGCTTACAATTGAAGTGGTACTTTTTATTTTGTTATAAAATGCAATTTTTTCACTGTTCTCGAGATGGTATATCCTTAGATTAATTATGTTTTTTGAGGAATACCCCATGTCCTTATGCTTTAAATAATTGGTTTGATGAATAATAAATACACTTGAGATGATCAGAATAATGGAAAGGCCGTACTGAAGTGTGACAAAGAGGTTCGAGGCACTCAAAATAGTTTGCGATTTTCTGTTTTTTAAACTTGCTGGTTTAATGGGGCTTTTAATCAGTTTATAAAGGGGGATAAAACTGGTTGAAACCAGAATGAACAATATGCAAACCAGCATAAAAGCTGTTATTCCTGAGAAGTTTGTTAAATTTAGACTAATATTATTGACAGCCAATTGGTTAAAAACAGGTATCAGGTAGTATCCGGCAATAGAGGCTAGTACAAGCGAAATCATGGTGATAATAAGCTTTTCGGTAAGAAAGTAATTGTATACGTTACCAATTTTGGCCCCTATTATTTTCCGAATTCCCATCTCGTGCTGGTCTTTAAAAGACTGTCCTATGGACAATAAAACAAAGTTGCTGCAAGCAATAACAAGTATCATAAACCCGATTGAAGAAAGAATAATCAGGCTTATTTTATTGTTGGACCGCTCATAATCGGTGCTTACACCACTGAGATACACATCGGAAATGGGGAGCGCAAATGGCCTAAAAGCTTCAGGTGTATTTAGAAGAATATGATCACTTATAAGTTCTTCTACCAGATTATGATAATACTCTTTGATTAAGCTATTGACAAGATTCTCAGACAATGCTGCGTTCTCATTCTTATCGGTTTCATAGAAAATAGTGGAGTTTCCGAACCAATTATTCGACTTGCTGAAGGTCTCCTGGTACTTTAGCGGAATTAAGGCATCGAAATTGAGGCTGGAGTTTTCAGGAATATCTTCGATTATTCCGCTTATTATGAATGGCTGATCTGCAAGGTTTTTGAAAACAACTGATTCTCCAATTAAATACTCCCTTTTGCATTTTTTTATAGCAGAAAATTTATCAGCCAGACTTGAGGTAATTACCAGTTCATTTGGGTTTTTGAAAATCTTGTCCTTTGATCCGGCTACAAACTTATAATTGAATATTTTAAAGAAATCCCGCTCAGTAATAAACAGGTTCTGCTCGAACCATTGGTTTTCAAATTTCAAGGAAGGATGATGAGCACTCCGGAAGGAAGTACTCCATTTTATCTGTGGGATCTTATTTTTTATAATTTCAGCAAGTTCAGGGTTGAGTAGAACCGTATTGTTTTTGGTACCATCAGTCTTTTCTAATGAGTAATTCAATCTGTAAATCCTGTTGTCAGGGTCGTAAAACCTGTTAAAACTAAATTCCTGATGTACATACAGATATATTAACAAGATACTGGTTAATGCGGTGGTTAGCCCAACAATTGAAATTGTTGAGTTTATCTTGTTTTTCAAAATTCTCCGAAATGCATATTTTATATCCGTATTTCTCATAGTATATGCTCTTTATTGTTCATTGAGCAATGCTCGCCCTTTATTGTACATTACTAATTGTTCATTCATATCTAAGCGCTTCCACCGGATTCCTTGTTGCAGCCCGCCAGCTCTGCCAGCTCACCGTAATTAATGCCACTGCCACTGCCACTGCACATGCTGCTGCAAAAACCCACCAGCTCAAATCGGTTCTGTAGGCAAAATTCTGCAACCACTTATGCATGGCATACCAGGCTATCGGGCAGGCGATGATAAAGGCAAATAAGTTCCATATCATAAAATTCTTATTAAGCATTACCAGTATTTCTCCAATACGTGCTCCATTGACCTTACGAATTCCTATTTCTTTAATACGCCTTTGGCTTGTATATAATGAGACGGCAAATAATCCCATCATTGATAAAAATATACTGATTATGCAGCATGACCCTATTAGTTTAACGTAATTGGTATTTCCCCTGTGCATCCATTCATAACGTTCTCCAATAGTTTCGATATTCAAAGGATAATCAGTGATGAGTTTTGACCAAACTGAGGATATAACTTCCCTTACCTGCACTGTTTGACCCGATACAGGTTTAACCAATAAATAATGGCCAGAATTGTTATATGCTACATACCCTGGTTCAATATATCTATCCAGGCTGTTGTAATGAAAGTCGTCTGAAATCCCAATAACTGTCATGTTATTTTCGCCAGGCAATTTTTTTCCAATTAAATCCTGGCCTGGAAAAAGCTTTGCAAGCGATTGATTAATGATACATTTACCTGTATTGGATTCGGCATTGTCAGAAAAATCTTCACCACTAATGATATTTACTCCCAATGTTTTTGTATAATTCTCATCTCCAACAAACACTGAAGGTGTATATTGTTTCTTTGTTCCGTTCTCTTCATACTCCAATAAGAGCATAAAATATTCTAAAACCGGCGAAGCATTTGCCAGAGAAATCATTTCAACTGATGCATTTTTTTCGAGTTCTGCCTTAAAAATGTTTGTGATATTATTGTCTTGCGGGGGTATTTTAATTTCAATTACATCTTTGTTAATTCCAATATCTTTATTGGTTATATAATTTATTTGTTTCATTATAACTGCTGAACCAATGATTAATATTATTGAAATGGCCAGTTGGGTGATGTTAAAAACAGGAATATAGGCTTTGCTAAACGATTGAAATTTGCCAGGTTTAAGGGTTTCAATCGGCACTCTCTTACTGATACGCAGAATGGCAAACAGAAAGGAAGAAATCAGAATCAGAAGAGGAATAGCAACTAGAAGTAAAAAACTCTTACTGCTTAAAATGTAAGAAAGGGTTATTGATGAGGATGTTAGCTGGTTAAAAAACGGAATAACCAGGTTCATTAGGGGAAGACTCACCAGAAATGCTGTAACGGTAAGGATCAGAGTTTCCGATAAAAGGTTGTTAATAAGGTTTATTCTTGAACCGCCATTGATTTTCCGAATAGAATGTTCGCGGGCCTTATCCATGATTCTGGTATTCATTAACCCAATATAATTGAAAAGAGCCACTGAAAGAATCAGTATGGCAATAACCAGTGCTATTTTAAGATCAGTCTTATTGCGATTTTTCTCGATGTTTTGACCCCGGGATGTGTCAAAATAGGCTGATTGCAAATCTTTTAGATAATATCCTAAAGGAGAAGGTACATTATCATAAGGGATAGATGCTTTATCAAGTACGATTTTTTTCCCAAGTTGTTCAATGTTGGCATCAGGATATGTAAGAATATAACAATGTGAATTTCCATTGTCTTCTTCAATAAGTCTGACCATATCAAAATAAAGCTGGCTGCTTTCTTTGGGTTTTCTAAAAACAGCACTAACTGTGTATTCTTCCTCCTGAGCAAAAATAATTTTTTGGCCAATCGGTTCTTCAGATCCAAAGTATTTTTTAGCCAAGTTTTCAGAAATGACTATGTCTTGTTTGGTTTCCAACACATTCTGTGATTTACCGGAAAGTAAAGGATAAGAGAAAAAGCTGAAGAAATTAGACGAGGCGGCGATAACACGATTTTCATCAAAATAGTCGTTTTTTCCGACAGTTACTTTTGAAGGAGTTTTATTTGAAATCAGGCAGAAATCTTGAATTTCAGGGTAATTATTTTTCATATATTCAACTGCACCATAGGATATGTAATATATTTTACCACCTTTTACCCATGAATCATCGGACTGCAAAGCATATATATTATCTTTATTCTTATGGAAAGAATCAACATGATATTCCTTATATACAAAAATGCCAATCAGGTTGACACAGGCAATGCCGATTGCCAGGCTGATAATAATGATCAGGGAATACAACCTCGATCGGATCAGATTTCTGATGATGATTTTTGCTTTCATAGAAAAGAATTGAAATGCTACAATGTTACATTCATACTGTCTAAACTTTGATTCTCATGATTATATGATGGACTTTGATTTATTTTTGGTTTTTCAATCATAGTTTTCATTTAATCAGCGTAATCACAGTTAAGACCTGATCACTCCATCTTCAATCCGAATGATCCGGTTGGCATATTTGGCGAATTCTTCATTGTGGGTAACCTGAATGATGGTCATGCCTTCCTGGTTGAGCTTCTTCAGCAGGTCCATAATCATCCTTCCCTGATCGGAGTGCAGGTTACCTGTTGGTTCATCGGCCAGCAGCAATTTGGGTTTACCTGCAATGGCACGGGCAACGCCTACCATTTGTTGCTGTCCGCCCGAAAGCTGCTGCGGGAACAAATCACTTTTGGCTACCATATTAAAACGGTCGAGCATATCGGCCACAATAGCCTGTCGTTCTTTTGCTTTCACACCCCGGTATACAAGCGGCGTTTCAATGTTTTCGTATACATTCAGCTCCTCAATAAGGTGATAAGCCTGAAAGATAAACCCGATGTGGCTCCTGTGATACTCGGTTTTTTGCTTTTCTTTCAGTTTATGCACCGGCTTGTCAATGAAGAAATATTCGCCTTCCGAGGGCTCGTCGAGCAAACCGATGATGTTGAGCAGGGTGGACTTGCCGGCACCGCTGGGGCCCATTACCGATATGAACTCGCCTTCGTGAATATCAAGGCAGATGTCTTTGAGGATAAAATTCCGCTGAAATTTGGAATCGTAATACTTGTA
>CAYTNC010000143.1:0-6493 GCA_964438935.1 uncultured Bacteroidales bacterium | reverse complement strand
TCCTGTCTGGAGCGCTCAGCTCGAGAAATTCAACGCCATGCTTCCGGCACTTCAGGCCGGACTTCCTGTCGATGCGGCCTATAAGGCGGAAAAGCCCGGGACCGATGCCGACATGAATGTATACGATGCAATTTACTATGCCGGCGATTGCAATGCCGGAAGCAAGACCATAGCTATCAACCTGCCCAATGATCCGGAGATACATCTTGCGATAGGCAGCCGAAAGCTCCAGCTCAAAAATTCAATGAAAGCAAAATTCGACAACATACTGATGCCAATTGCCACAATGCTTATTGATGAGAGCCAGCGTCAGTATATAACCTTTGATGCCTTCTTCGAGAATACTACCTTCCATGAGGTATCTCACGGTATGGGAGTGAAGAACACTATTAACGGCAAGGGACCGGTAAGAGAAGCCTTGAAGGAACAGTATTCATCGCTCGAGGAAGCCAAGGCCGACATCATGGGTCTTTATCTTGTTACAAAACTTTATGAGATGGGTGAAATAACAAGCGGCGAGATAATGAACAATTATGTCACATTCTTTGCAGGCATTTTCCGATCGAGCCGGTTCGGAGCAGCCAGTGCTCACGGCAAGGCCAATATGCTGTCGCTGAAATACTTTGCCGACAACGGAGCCTTCGTCTACCAGGATAACGGCTTTTACAAAGTGAACCTTGATGAAATGAAGAAAGCGGTGGAATCACTTGTGGAAAAGATCTTGAAAGTACAGGGAGACGGTGATTATGAAGCTGCCAAAGCCTGGGTGGAAGCAGACGGGGTGATGACCGAAAGCCTTCGCCGCGACCTCGACAGGGTAAACGCTGCCGGCATCCCGGTCGATATAGTTTTCAGGCAGGGACGGGAGGTACTGGGGTTGTAGAGAAAGGTGTGAGGCGTGAGGCGTGAGGCGTGAGGCGTGAGGCGTGAGAAAAGGCGCAGGGCGCAGGGCGTGAAGATGAAGGTGAGAAAGGGAGAAGAGGGGAATGGGAGAGATTAAGCGTGAAGGTGTGACACGCGGTGTTTATCTGCCCCTTAGGATTATTGATATGGGCAGGCCTATTAATGGAGCTAATACCAAAAATCTTAATTAAATTATCGCCGGAGTTTTATATAAATTTAAATAATTTAGATTTCGTAGAAGCGATTTGATTTTAACACATTACCGGAATCCTTGAAATTCACCCTGGTTCTTGTGAACAGGAGTCGGATCAAATCAGGCAGAACTTGCCCGGAGTTTAATATTATTCAACTTCAGGATATTTATCAACATGGCAAACTCCAAACCCTGGAGAACCTTCTCCATCTTCATCAGCATCACCTTTCCGGGAATGCAGAATGACAGCGATCACTGCAAACAGGAATAAATGTGTCAGCTACCAAACAGTTGCAGGTGTTGAAGATTAAGATGTAAGAAATCCATAGAAGTTTTCAGGATTGATCACCCCGAATGTGGAATCTTTATATGCTGCTGAGAACGTTTTTGATAATCTGACTCTGGATTTCAAATTCCATTTTATTTCAAATGCATAAAGTTTGCCATCACGTTCTTCAATATAATCAATCTCCTGTTGATCCTGAGTCCGCCAGAAATATGTGTTTGCCCAAATATTGTTGTTTCTAATATATTTCATTCGCTCAGCGATTATAAAATTCTCCCATAACGCTCCGGCATCGTCCCTCAGCTCCGGAGGATTGAAATTGGCAATAATTGAATTACGTATTCCATTATCACAGAAATATATTTTCCTGGAACGTTTTAATTCTTTCCGGAGATTCCTGCTGAATGCTCCAAGTCTGAAAATCACAAAAGTCTTTTCAAGCAGCTGAATATATTTTTCAACGGTCTGATTATCAATTCCAAGTTCATTTGCAAGTTCATTATATGATACTTCATTTCCAATCTGAAACGCAAGCAATTGCAATAACCTCACCAGCTTATCAGGTTTATTTATCCGTTCCCACATTAATATATCTTTATATAAATAACTGTCTGTCAGTTGTCTAAGGATGTCTTTTTCAGAACCCGGATTAGTTACAATTTCCGGATAATATCCAAAAACCAGCCGGTGCGGCATTAACCTGGTCTCTTCAAGCAGACTGCTGTGAGACACCATCTCTTCAAAAGAGATTGGGAACAATTGATATTCCCATTTCCGGCCGGTCAGAGGTTCATTTATTTCGTTTGCCAGTTCAAAAGAGGAAGAACCGGTGGCAATCAATTGGAATTCCTTCAGATGATCGGTTATCAGCTTAAGTTTAATTCCAATGTTTTTTATTCGTTGCGCCTCATCAATTATAACACATTTCTTTCCTGTGAAAAGTATTCTGAGTCTGTCAGAAGTCGGACTTTCGAATAGGGCCTGTACATCAGGCTCATCCGCATCAAGCCATAAGGTTCCCTCCCGATTGCGGAACAGATTGGATAACAGAGTAGTTTTACCTGTCTGGCGGGCACCGGTAATTATTATAGCTTTACCTGATCCTGTTTTTTCATTAATAGTTTTTTCAAGAACTCTTTTTATCATTCTGTGGTAAATTGCGGTTATAATCGCAAATATAACGATATTTATGGGAATCAAATGGTATGAACCCCAGAGCAAGCTCTGGACTCAAAAAACGGTGCAAGCACCGAGGAATTAAACCTGACCTTCGCGTCCGCCGAAGCTTTACGCGAAGGCGGATTAAAATCAAGATATTATGGTTTATTTACATGATACCTCTTTAAATTGCTTATCGCATTTGCCAGATTTTCGATATATCAAAGTAACTCAATGTTGTTTTAAAACAACTTTTGTCAGGAGAATGATGTAAATTTATTTAATTAAGAATTTGACCTGACTTCCGGTTATCTTAGATTTCTTTGACTTAGTATTCATTATCATAATAGCATATTAATATGAATACCACCGCCCCCTGGAGAACCTTCTCCATATTTATCAGCAGCACCTTTGCCGATATGCAGGCAGAGCGCGACCATCTGAAGAATATTGTTTTTCCACGGGTTGAGGACCAGGGATTTTGACCGTAAACAAATCAAAGATTTGGAGCAAATAGTAAATGTAATTTGAAGCAGCCTGGCTTTGATTTTTTATCTTATAGACCAACCACTTTCAATCTTAAAAACCATGAATTCATTTAATCAGTATCAATATATTTTAAAAATCAGGTATCCCTGAACCCTAATCCTGAAGGTTTGTCAATAATTTTTTCAGTGATTTGCCAATGAGTTTGTTCATGTTTTCTGCACTGGTTCTGATCTGTTCTTTTTGTTTTCCTCCGTCTCTCAGGTAGTTGCCTGATTCGTAATAATCAAACAACTCAGTCATGGTTCCGGTAAGGTAGAGATTACCCTGGGCGACTGTATCATGGTAATATTTGCGGTACTCAGCTATGGTCAGATCGTGATTCCAAAAGAAATCAGCGACGGCAAGATAATTCCTGACCCACTTCGCAAGGTTTACCACACCTTCCCTGCCCCACAGCCATTCCGCAAAGCATTCGCTTACAGCTGTCCAGCAGGCGTCAAGCGATTCGCTCATGAAATTATAATCCAGGCTACCCGGATTACCCCAGAGCCTGCCCTGTTCTCTCAGATTCTTCTCGACCCTTGTATCGAAGTAAGGCAAGAGTTTCAGAAATGTGATGGGGGAATAACCATCGCTGCAAATCCGCTCAAGGTACCTCAGATTCTCCCTGAGTGAGCTGAAAGTTGTCTCAGGCTGGAACAGCATAAAACCGAAATCAAAGCCTAAACCAAGGTTCCTGAGGATCTCAACTCCGTTAAGACCAGATTCCACTGTCATTCTTTTATTTAGCCTGACCAGTCCCTCGTCAGTCCCGTCTTCCAGTCCGATAAAAACCAGAAAAAGACCATGTTTCTTCATAAACAGGAAGGTATCCCGGTCAATTTCATCAGGCCGGCAGTTTATCTTCCAGATCACCTTACCTGCAATGCCTTTACGCACCAGCTCAGTGCAAAATGATTTTACCCAGCTGTCGGCGCCTGGAGTTCTGACAGGAAAATCATCGTCCTGAAAAAGAAAGACGGAACATCTTTGCCCGATATACATCTGACACATTTCACTCACTACCGGCTCAGGCTTTCTTACTCGTTTGAGAGGTCCTCCTGCCTGCCGGTAAAACTCCCTTGTATTGCAGAAAGCGCAGTCAAAAATGCATCCCCGGCCTGCAAGTATGGTTGTGTACTTTTTACCCATTGCGTATTCAGCCGGCTTCCTCCTTACCGGAAAGGGGAAGCTGTCAATATCTGTTTCAAGATTGCGGAGAGGTGTCTTTATTATAAGGCCCTTATCCCTGAAAGCAAGGTTTCTGATGCTTCTCCAGTCCCTATCTGTTCTCAGGCAATCGATTAGTTCGGGGAATGTATGTTCCCCCTCGAAGCGGACTATGGAATCGAGTTCCGGGATAAGTTCAAGCAGTTCTTCGGGATGGAGGCTGGAGTAATAACCACCAGCTGTAAAATGACAATTGATACTGTTTCTCCTCAGGAATCTTATCAGTTGAGCGAACAGATCGATGTAGACTTCAAATATCAGTGAAAAGCCGACAACTATCGGGTTTTGTCTCCTGATGTCTGCAAGTATCTCTTCGTTGTTATGCCTGAAATCGATCATTCCGGTGTCGATGACGGCACCTTTCAATACTGACATAAGGTAACCCACCCCCAGGTTTTCGTCTTCGCCGAAGGCAACAAGAATAACCGGATCACAGTTCAGGTTCAATCCTTATTTTGAGGAATCTTAAGGGCCTTAATCATACCATCAAAAAATGCAGTTTCCTCTCTGGCGCAATTTTTATAGTACTTAAATAACAAGCCAGCAATTTCTTTTTTCTGTTGCTCACTTAGCTCAAGTGTTTATGTGAGCTGCATGGCGTCCATTATGAACGGACGTGGGAATGGTCTGATGTACTCCATTTCATCAAAGTTTGGCATGGCATTTAATATTAAAATTTACAAAAAATAAGGAAAAAGTTCATTTTCTTGTCAATAATTTGATTTCCGGCTCGTCATAAAGTTCACCCCATGCCGGATCTACTTTCAGCAGGTTCACTGAGAACCATGAAGGGTTGGTCATCAAATATTTCACTAACCGTATTGCTTCATCCTTATCACCGCTCATTGCGTAAATCTTCGCCAGGTTAATGATCATGTCATTTTTTACCAGATTGTCTTCACTGGCAAGCTTCACAGCTGTATTACCAGTAATAACGGCATCGGTTTTATTTCCCAGACCTGCATAGGCAAGACCGCAGCAACTATATGAATACCAGTCATCGGGATTTTCCATGATCAGCTTTTTATACAGGACAAGGGCAGAATCATAGTATGATTTTGTCATCTGCTCATTTGCCATAAGGCTGCAGACCAGTCCACCCAAAAGATATCTCAGCCCGGGAAATCCGAAATCTTCATCTGTCGATGACTTTACTTTATGCAAAGCTTCATTGTATCTTCGATCGTAGATATCAAGAAGTACCTGATAATATTGCTGTTTCTCCCCTGTTCTCGCAATGACTGTATCAAGCACTTCCCTTGCACCAACCGTGTTTCCATCCTTGAGTATGCGTGTTTCAAGCAGGCTGGCGTAAGGACCCGACCAATCGGGCATGGCTTCGGCGGCTTTCCGGAAAAAGAAAATGGCAGTGTCAAAACTGTGCATATAAGCATAGGAAGTTCCTAAATTGATAAGTACAAGGGCATCCTGAGGCTCTTCTGCAATTACCTTCCTTATCAATTCCTGTGACCTGTCCCAATCATCCATTTTCCGATACACCATGGCCATATAGAACGAAGGCTCATAGCTGGCAGGAGCCAGCTCATCAGCCCTGCTGAAACTTGTCAGAGCATCATAATTGGCGCCGATGCAGTAATAGTTGTAGAATCCGAGAGCCACCCATGCTTCGGCCAGGTCTTTATCAAGTTCCAGGGACCTGTCGGCATCAGCCTTGCATTTTTCTATATGAGAGGGATCGAGCTGTCCGGAGTGATAACCCCACGACCGTGCAATTGCACGTCTGGCATATGCAAGTGCAAAGCCGGGGTCCTCTTTTATAGCCCTGTCATACATGGATATAGCCTCACTGAAGCTTATCGAATCAACAAACTTGTTTCCTGAAAGGAGATAATACAGGGCATTTTCAGAAAGGACATTTGCAGTAAGGTAGTTTTTATAAGCGCCTGCACTCCCGGTGGGGTCTTTCCGGATACGTGCCTTTTCTTCAGGAGTCAGTACTGCCTGAAGGGTTGAAGCGGTCCTGATAGCGATGTCTGTCTGCATGCCGTGCATTTCATTCCAGGTTCCATCAAACACATTGCTCCAGAGCTGTTCATCCCTGGGGGCATTGATAAGTTTGATTGTTACCCTTACTATCTCATCGAATATCTGGTAGCTGCCTCCAATTATATAGTTTGCGTCAAGTTCCCTTCCCAGATCAGGAATTGACCTGGTCGTTCCCCTGTACTTCATGA
>CAYTNC010000142.1:6202-6505 GCA_964438935.1 uncultured Bacteroidales bacterium | reverse complement strand
CTTGATACTGGATGCTTGATACTTGATACTGGATACTTGATACTGGATACTGGATGTGTGGGTGTTGGGAGTTGGGATTTGACTGCTACTGCTACTGCCGCTGCCGCTGCAACTATCAAAACCCTTGAAGGGTCTAAGGACCGCTTCAAGGGTTGTGTCCCAGGACCACTTCATGGGTGAGATTAACTGATCAGCTATTAAAACTGAACATTTCCAAGCGGACTGATGCGCATCAGGCAAACGTCATCTCCCATTTTCACACTTTTCAGCAATTCAACATCCACTTCGCATCCGAAAGCTTTT
>CAYTNC010000142.1:0-6192 GCA_964438935.1 uncultured Bacteroidales bacterium | reverse complement strand
CTGTAACCGGTTGTACACTGGCACCAGGTATTGGTTTCGAGCCGGTCAACTTCAGTCGACATTTTGCAGAAAATACAGCGGGTACCTTTTAAAATATTATCTTTGGATGTCAAAATACCAATACAAATCATTGCATCATCATGAAAATAGAATTGAAGAAAGATTTTTCGTACTCCTTACTAGTTCCAACCAGTATGGGTATCAGAATTACTCCGGCAGGCGGGCAACCTGTGCAAAGCAGTGAATTATTCACCATGCAGGCCACCAGTGCTGAAACCAACGTAGCCAGTATATCCTCATATCTTGGTTTGCCGGTGAAAGTGCTGACAACCTTTGTAAAAGACAGCCCCATTGCCATGTTTATCAAAAGTAACCTGGCCAGCCGGCATATGGCCTATGAGGGGAAAGAAGTAGCCCAGGGTGACCCGTGGGGTTACCGTCACCAGTTTAATATAGCCGACAGCGGTTATGGTTCCCGCGGACCCCGTGTGCTGAATGACCGGGCAGGAGAAGTAGGCCGCACGCTGAATGTAAATGATTTTGATCTCGACCGGATATTCGGCAAAGAAGGCGTTCAGATTGTACACCTCTCGGGTTTGATTGGTGCCCTGTCGCCCGAAACCAGCAGGTTCTGCCTGGAACTTGCCCGGGCAGCCAAAAAACACGGAACCCGTATTGCCTTTGACCTGAATTACCGGGCATCGTTCTGGAAAGGAAGGGAGAAGGAGTTATGTGATATTTTCACTGAAATAGCCGGTGTGGCTGATATTCTGGTGGGCAATGAAGAAGATTTCCAACTCTGTCTTGGTATTGAAGGCCCCGAAGCCGGTGGCAAGGATATTGCCAGCAAGATCCAGGGATTTAAAGGCATGATTGCCAATGTGAAAAAAGCTTTTCCGAATGCTTCGGTGTTTGCTACCACATTAAGGCAGGTAATTAACACAAACGCCCATATGTGGGGCGCCATAATGCTTGTAGGTGACGAATGGCATGTGGTGGAACCGCGTGAGATTCATGTGCTCGATCGCATTGGCGGCGGCGATGGCTTTGTGGGAGGTATGTTGTATGCCATTCTGAAAGGATGGGAGCCTCAAAAATGGATTGAGTTTGGCTGGGCCTCCGGGGCGTTGGCAACAACCTTTCTTACCGACTATGCGCAGCCTGCCGATGAAGAACAGGTTTGGAGCGTGTGGGAAGGAAATGCCAGGGTAAAGAGGTAATTACTCAGATGTCTTTCAGCGCTTTGTTATTCGGCGAATTCAGCAAATCTTCGTAGAATGAATCAACGACTTTGCTGAGTTTGCTGAAGTCCTTGGTTTCTTTGTCAAAAGTTACTTCCTGCCCGGTTTTGTCAAGTGCTTCAATGATATAGCTTACAGTAAGCTTTGCCGGATCAGTTGCCGGCTGATAGCCTACTTCACGTACTTCGTGGGTTAGTGTTTCGATAATGATGCGGGCATTCAGCAGATCATACAGTATGTCGCGTACAATTCTTGTAGGTATACCTAGCTGATCAGCAATTTCCGATGAATTCAACGGCGGTTTTCCGCCAGAGAAGTTGACAATAATTTTCTGTGAAACCAACAATTCCAACACCCTGCGTTGTTTGGCACTTACCTGTATGTCTTCAGCTTCCTGTTCATAATGAGCTGCATTTTGGTAAGCATAGGATATTTCAGCTCCCAGCAGCACTATAAGCCAACTGAATTCAAGCCACATCATCAACAAGGGCAATGCGGCAAAAGTTCCGTAAATAGCGCCGTAACTCGACAACAACGACTGGAAGTTTACATACCCCCACTGCAGCAACTGAAACAAGGTTCCTGCTATAACCCCTCCAACCAGGGCGGGAAGAAAATTGACTTTTGTGTTGGGAACAATGATGTATATGAGCGTGAAGACAAACCATATCAGGGTGTATGATATGAGGGTAACCAGTACTTTCAATACCGAATCGAGGTAGTGAAGAAACGGTATGCTTGAGGAGATGCCGGATAATTGCGATACATTGAAACTACTGGCAATGATCAGAAATACCGGTGCAATAACCAGTAGTGATATGTAGTCGGTAAACTGCCGCGATATCATCCTGGATTTTTTGATCTGCCAAATGTTATTGAATGAACTCTCTATGTTACCCAGTATTTTCAATACCGACCAAAACAGGATGATCACTCCGATTCCGGCAATGTATCCCGAGTTAATACGGCCAAGATATCTTTCAACAAATTGCAGCAGAACATTCAGCAATTCTTCCTGGCCTGCAAGTTTTTCCGTAATAATGGAATTCAGCCGGTCTTTCATGCCAAATCCCTGTGCAACGGCAAAGACCATGGCCAGCAGGGGTACTATGGAGAGCAGCGTGTAGTAAGACAATGCGGAAGCTCTGAGTTGGATTTTATCTTTATTGAAGCCTTTAACAGCAATAAAGAAGATCTTACCAAGCTTAACAAAAAAGCTGAAAACCGGGTGTTTGTCCTTGGTAGATATTTTCCAGATATCCTTCTCGAAAAACTGGACTGTCTGTTGAATAACGTTTTTTTTCATTTTCATACTTCCTTATAAAAGTACTATTTTTTATATATTTACGCTGAATAGTCCAATAGGTTTTACATGTCCCCTCTAAATCTCGAAAATAAGAAAATCCTCATCGTGGAAGATGATGATTTGAGTTTTCTTTATCTCAATCATATCCTGTTGCTTACGAAAGGCACATTTATCCGGGAAAAAAAAGGCATTGATGCCATTGAACGGTTTCGCAGCGATGCCGCATTCGATTTGATTCTTATGGACATTCAATTGCCGGACATGGATGGAAAGCAGGTAACCCGTGAGATCAGAAAGATGGATGGTCATATTCCAATCATTGCACAAACTGCGTCCCGGTCAAGCCTGGAAAGAGATCATATGTTGGAAGCCGGGTGTACAGATGTGCTTACCAAGCCGTTTTCCATGGATGAGTTGTTTGCAATGCTCGGGAGGTATATGGGACCAGTCTCCTAGTCTCCGAAGTCTTCGTTATTCGTTATTCGGTGTTCGGTGTTCGGTGTTCGTTATTCGGTGTTCGGTGTTCGGTGTTCGGTGTTCGGTGTTCGGTGTTCGGTGTTCGGTGTTCGTTATTCGGTGTTCGGTGTTTTTCTGTAATGTATGATATCAGTCACACTTCGACAGGCTCAGTGTGACGTCCTTTTGCCAATAGCCAATAGCCAATAGCCGTTAGCCGTTAGCCAAAGGCCAATAGCCAATAGCCAATAGCCAATAGCCAAAGGCCAATAGCCAATAGCCAATAGCCAATAGCTATTTCCTACTCATAACTCGATCCGTCCCAGCAATGGGTGCAAAGTTTTTCCTTGGGCAGTCCTATGGCATTAACCAGATCTCCCAGCGTTTGGAATGACAGCGTGGTCAGGCCCAGGTCTTTTCTGATTTGTTCTACCATGGCAGCGTATTTCCCGTTATTCGGATCTGAATACGGCGCCATATCGTTTTCGTCTTTCCCTTCGAGTTGGTGTACTGCTTTATAAGTTGCCAGGTCCAGGTTCGATCGGGAACGGCTGAAGTTGAGAAATTCGCACGGATAGGTGAGTGGCGGACAGGCTATGCGCATGTGGATCTCTTTGATTCCGGCCCTGTGAAGATGCCGGACATTGTCTTTCAACTGGGTGCCTCTTACAATGGAGTCATCCAGGAATATCCCCTTTTGATCTTTCACCACCGATTCATTGGTGATGAGCTTCATTTTGGCAACCAGATCACGAGTTCCCTGGTTCTGTGGCATGAAGCTGCGGGGCCATGTCGGGGTGTACTTGGTATAGGGCCGTTTCAGAGGAATACCTCTTTTGTTGCTGTATCCCATTGCATGACCTATACCCGAATCGGGGATGCCTGCCACAAAGTCAGCTTCTGTATTGTCTTTTTCAGCCAGGGCGGCTCCGCATCTGTATCGGGCAGCATCCACGTTGATTCCTTCATAAAAAGAAGGCGGATATCCGTAATAAACCCACAGGAAAGAACATACCTGCATTTTATCCAACGGCTTGCTCAATTGCTCCATCCCATCGGCAGTTAACCTGACAATTTCACCGGGTCCCAGGTATTTGACTACTTCATAGGAGAGGTTGGGGAACGAACAGGTTTCGAATGCGACAGCCCATGAGCCTTCTTTCTTGCCAATAACAACGGGAGTTCTGCCCAACTTGTCGCGTGCAGCAATGATGCTGTTATCTGTGAGGATGAGCATGGAACAGGAACCCTTGATGAGGTGGTGTACATTTTGAATTCCTGAAAGAAAGTCATCACCTTCTGCGATCATCTTGGCTACCAGTTCAGTGGGGTTGACTGAACCCTGGCTTGTTTCTGCAAAGGTTTCGTGCTTTTTCAGATATGAGGTTTCCAGTTCAGTAAGGTTGTTGATTTTGTTTACCGTAGCAACGGCAAAGCGGCCCAGATGCGTATTTACCAGAATTGGCTGTGCCTCCGTGTCGCTGATCACACCGATACCGATATTCCCTTTAAAACCAGGCATGTCGGTTTCAAATTTATTCCTGAAATAACCGTCTTCCAGGCTGTGTATGGCGCGCTGAAAACCTTTTTCAGCTGAATAAAAGGCCATCCCGGCTCTTTTGGTTCCCAGATGTGAATGATAATCGGTTCCGTAGAACACATCTGCAACACAGTCACACTTGGAAATACATCCGAAAAAACCACTCATATCAGGCAGGATTAAATTTTATTGAGGATTCAAAAATAAGAAACAATTGCATTGGAGATACGGGTGTTGATAAATGATTGAGAAACTTAATATCTTTGGGTTGCTAACCTAATTTCCTGAATTGATGACTAAGTATAAAAATACAATCAGTAAACAAGGGATTGTAACCTTAATTGTTTTCATTTCAATATCTGCGTATATGAAAATCCAGGCCCAGGTACATGAGGCAAATTATGATGAATCCAGGGTTCCGGCGTACACGCTTCCGGATCCGCTTTTGCTGTTAAACGGGCAAACTGTTGCCGACAGTTCAGCCTGGTGGCAAAAACGCCGGCCCGAAATACTGGTCCTTTTTGAAAACGAAGTATATGGGAAAACACCATCATTGACGCTTCCGGTGAGTTTCCGTGTTACTGCTACCGGAAAATCTGCACTGGATGGCAAGGCAGTTCGCAAGGAAGTAACCGCCTATTTTACTGCCGATGAAAAAGGCCCATTCATGAGGATTCTTATTTATTTGCCCGTGAGTTCCAATCCGGTACCTGTTTTCGTGGGGCTTAATTTCAGCGGTAACCATACCATTTGTGATGACCCGGAGATAACCCTGTCGGATAGCTGGCAGGCTGCTGAACATAAACGGGGAGAAGACTCAGCAAGCTGGCCTGTGAAGCGGATCATCGAACGCGGATTTGGTTTGGCAACCATTTATTATGGAGAACTTGATCCTGATTTTGATGACGGCTTTCTGAACGGAATTCACCCCCTGTTTTATAAACCGGGGCAGGCCAAACCCTTACCCAATGAATGGGGCTCTGTTGGAGCATGGTCATGGGGTTTGAGCCGGGTTATGGATTACCTCGAAACAGACGGGGCGGTTGATTCAAAGAAGGTTATACTTCTTGGGCATTCGCGACTGGGGAAGGCGGCCATGTGGGCCGGGGCACAGGATCAGCGTTTTGCTGTGGTAATTTCCAACAATTCGGGTTGTGGTGGTGTGGCCTTGTCAAAAAGAGTCTTCGGAGAAACTGTCGGTTCTATCAATACCCGTTTCCCGCATTGGTTTTGTGCCAATTTCAAAAAATACAACAATAATGAAGATTCGTTGCCCCTGGATCAGCACATGCTGGTTGCACTCATAGCGCCACGCCCGGTTTACATTGCCAGCGCGGAGGATGACCGGTGGGCCGACCCGAAAGGAGAGTTTTTATCAGCCTTGCATGCTGATCCGGTTTACAGGTTGCTGGGAACCGAAGGCCTGCCCGTGAAGGAACAACCTGAAATCGGTAAACCGGTTATGGGAGCCATGGGTTATCATATCCGCAGCGGACGTCATGCCATTACGCGTTACGATTGGGAATGCTATATGAACTTTGCAGACAAACACCTCAAAAAATAGAGAACTATGAAAAAGATAGGCCTGATCGGAGGAATGGGTCCCGAATCCACCCTGGATTATTACAAAAGCATCATCGACTCATTTA
>CAYTNC010000141.1:0-6516 GCA_964438935.1 uncultured Bacteroidales bacterium | reverse complement strand
CAGTATTGGATGTCCATGCGGCTTTCACATACCTCCAGTCGGCCAGGGATTTACTAGAATCGGTAATCACCCCTGTATGCGCATAGACGTCGTCACCTGTGTAATCCATCAGCTCCTTGTTGCCTTCATCGGCATAGAAGGTGATGGTAACGGGCTGATCATCGACCGGGAGTGGCGGGTCGGTTGATAATACCTGTGCCGCGGTGGATAGAGCCAGCACGACAAAAAATATTGTTGCATAAATTCTGTACATGGCCATGTTAATTAGTAAAAACAGAGACCCCACCTTTGCGGCAGGGTCTCTGAAAACCCCTAACTACGTTATGGGAATAACCCATATTCCCTGAGAAAATTATTTCACCACTTCAACAATGGTAATTTTTTTGGCATCACTGTCAGCTGCATCAATGGTAATGGTGATATTAAATGTAGCCTTTGAGCTGGCAGCAAGATTTCCCGACATATCTATGATCTTAGAGGAGCTGTTGGCAGCATCCAATGCAGAAAAACCGGCATCGAAATTAGCACCGTTGGTTGGCGGTGCAACGCCATCTTTGGTTCTGATTTTGAATCCTTCATTGGCTTCAAGTGTAACTGTCGTCCATGTCCAGGTGTATACATCACCAACTTTGGTCGGAATAGCACCATTATCTGCAAGGATTACATTGCCCCAGTTCCAGCTGCTAACGTCATCGGTTGCATCTGTATTGTCAGCGCTAATACCGCCACCAACAGCATCAAGCTGAACATCCGTCCAGATTGTTAATGGCAGATCAGCAGTTTTAACCATTGTTGCAGCATAGCCCTCACCTAAAGTCCATGTTAAAGTTGCTGTGTAGACACCCGGAGCAGCGTTAACGATATTGGCTCCACCCGGTGTAAGATCATCTACTGCTTTTCCAAAATTTGTGTTAACCTTAACACCCTTCTTACCTCCACCAAGATCTAAAACTGAATCCAATCCGACTTTCCAACCGTTTGAATAGCGATATTTCCAGTCACCGCCGCGCAACTCCATATCAGTCAAAGTCCAGGTCATTGTATTCAGATTAAATGCGGATTCGGTCATTTGAGTAGATCCACCCCAGCCACTGGGCGTTGCTGCACCAATTAGTCCCCAATGAACCGGCATAATGGCAACTTGATCAAGTTCAGTATCAATAACAACATGATAAAGACCATCAGTAGGCACAGTAAAAGGAGTGGTGCTTTCCACTAAGGATCCACGTTGAATAGCCACCGAGGGCTCATCGTTCTCCCATTTATCAGTACTCGACTCGAAATCATTACCAGGTCCGTATGTTGTAAGTGTTTGTCCATAAACCTGGACTATACTGAAACCAGCAGCACCTGCCTTAATTGCAATGTACAGCTCAAGCAGGGAGGCCCTGTTTTCATCAAGAACTTCATTAGGAGTGACTGTCATTCTTCCCTTTAAATCAAGTTCAGGGAGAGCGGTAACATCACCTTTTACATAATATCCATCCAATACTGTAATAACCGGACCGTCATCATCATCATCTTTGCATGATGTGAATACAAGCAGACTGGCCAGGAAAAGCCAGGTAAGCTTAAACCATGATCTAAAATTTATTCTCTTCATAATTATAAAATTTGTAATGATTAATAAATAGTTCTATTCTGCATCCAGCAATAAATTAGGATTTGCGTCAGTTGCCCATTTTGGTATTGGAAAGGTTTCTACTGAAGGATCATTGGCCTTTCCGCCCTGTGCATCACCTTTTCCCCACCAAACTTTTGTAAATTGATCGAATCGAATCAGATCCTGTCGCCTGTGTCCCTCAGCAAATAGCTCGCGGCCTCTTTCAGCAAGAACATCAACAAGCGTTGCGCCTTCAATATCAGCAATATTAGCACGGTTCCGAATTTCATTGATCCAATAATCGCCATCATTTCCAAGCCTTATTTCAAGTTCAGCTTTTATCAGGTAAAAATCTGATAATCTGAAAAAGGGAAAGTCATTGCTTAAATTTTCCTTGGCTCCCTTTTTAATTTCATATTTCTTTATCCTTGCACCTGAAGTTCTGATTTCAGCAGGTGTAAATGTAGCGCCCATTCTGACAGCCGGTATATACGGATTCAGAACCAACGGTGAACGCAATACAGATTCAATAATTGGTTTACCTTTTAAATCGAATTGAGGCCCATATAAAAAGTAAGCATTTTTTCGCAGATCATTCTCTTCATAGGTATTGAAATGATCATAGGTCACAGCGCAGCCGTTCCAGGGGCCTACGGGCATATCATAGGTAAGATTTGATTGATAATGCAATGTGCGCATATGTATTCTGAACCCCTGATAATCATTTTCATCATAGGGAATAGAGAAGATAATCTCTGAATTATTCTCATTGTTTGTAAGGAATGGGCCGGTAACTGTAGGATCTAACGTGTAATTATCTGAATCAACAATACTGTCGGTATATTGTAAGGCCTTTTCCCACTGTGGTGTTCCGGTATAAACCTCTGCATTCAGATATAGCTTGGATAACAGGGCAAAAGCCAGGTTCCTCGTAGCCATCAATTTGTTGTCAATAGCTTTTAAAGCTGGCAGACTATTTTCCAGGGAGGTGGTAATGCTATCAAAAATGGCAGCTCGGGATGTTTTAAACGGTTTTGCAGGAGCATCTGAAAAACTTGTTAGAAAAGGCACATCGCCATAATTATCAATAAGCAGATAGTAGAACAGCGATCTGATAACTTCAACTTCTTTGACTTTGGAATCAATTGCTTCCGTAAAAGGTAATTTTTTCAGCATCTCAATAATTTGATTGCTGCGCGTGACTCCTGAATACAATACATCCCACATTCTGTTTACTCCTTCAACATCATTGTTCCAGTTGTGCTGGTACATTACACGCCATTTACCTCCATCATCCCAGTCGGCATCACGTGTTGGAAACACCAGTTCATCAGAGGTTGCCTCCTGTGCCCAGAACCACCAACCGCCGTCATCACACAATTGTTGCATTTGTTTATAAGCATCAACACTCATACTGGCAACCTGTGCATCACTTTCAGGATATATGGATTCAGGAATTTTGTCACGCAGTTCTTCATCCAGATCGGTGCAACCGAAACCTAATATAAGCATGAACAGGATGGCTATTTTATGATTTTTCATGATTTTGACAAATTAGAAGTTTGCTGTAATACCTAATGAAATAGTCCTGGTTTTCGGATACACGTTATATTGATCAATACCAAATGATCGTCCATCAATACTTGTCTCCGGATCAACTCCGGAATAACCTGTTAGTGTGAACAGATTATTTGAAGAAAGGTTAATCAGGATATTCCGGATATATTTCGATTTCAAATTAAGATTATATCCAATTGATATATAATCAAGCCGCACAAATGAGCCATCTTCGACATATATATCTGCAATAGTTGGCGCCTGTGTCCTTCCCTGTTCGGCCCAATCAAGTGCTTCAGGTGTGGCGTTTATGTTCGGAAGCAACCCGGGATAGTCAAAGAACATTTCAGTGGCATTGTACACATCATTGCCGATCATTGACCGGAAAGAAACATCAACACTGAAATTTTTATACAGGGTAAAGGTATTGGACCAGCCAATTTCCAGATCGGGAGCGGGACTACCTGCAATATAACGCTCGGCTGCTGAAACTTCATCTACAGCACCTCCGGATTCTGCAAGGTACCAAAACTTGCCATCAGGTCCAAGCCTGAGGTATTTGGGAAGATAGAAAGAGCCCAATTCTTCCCCCTCAATATTACCTGTAACATAGTATTCTTCACCAACCAAACCACGTCCTGACAGATACCCATCTTTTCTTTCCTCACCGGTAACATATTCTCCTAAATCGCCAATTATTGTTTTGAAATGAGATATGTTCAACGATGTTTTCCATTTGATTTTGGATTGGTCAATTACAAATGCCTGAACAAAAAGTTCTATACCTGTGTTTCGCATGTTGCCGGAATTTGCGAATGTAGTTCTTGCCAGGTTGGGCGGTTTTGGAACCTGATATTCACCCAACAGATCGGTGGTTTTTTTGGTATATACCTCCAGTGAGCCACTTAGTCTGCTTTTTAATACTGCAAAGTCAATTCCAACATTGACTTCTGAAGTCCTTTCCCACCTGAGGTCGGGATTTTCGTTCCATGATGGTGCAAATGTTGTAACCTGAAGGCCTGTTTCAGGATCCGTGGCCGGTCCTGTTGGTCCAAATACCAACTGACTTCTGTATTCACCAATCTTTTGATTACCTGAAACTCCGTAACTCACGCGAAGTTTAAGTTGATCAATGACACTGAACGAATCCATAAACGATTCCCTGTCGATATTCCATCCGGCTGAAACGGTAGGAAACCATCCCCATTTATGGTCAGCACCGAATTTTGTTGAACCATCACGCCTGATTGATGCAGAGAGGTAATATTTTGAGTCGTAGTTATATTGAACACGGCCAAAGAACCCAATTAATCTTGATTCACCGGCCCATGAGCCGACACTACTGCTGGTAATATCTATAAATGAACCAAGATTGTTGTATTTCAGAAAGTCAGATTGCGGATTTTCAGCCTGGGCATAGAAACCGTTCCAGTTGGCTTGTTGCCACGAATAACCGATCATGGCATTCAGATTATTCAAACCGAGTGATTTGGTATAATTACCCGTAATTTCGAGAAGTTTTTGCTGACTGTTGTTATATTCCTTCTTGCCAAACCCATTGTCAGCCGATGAATAGATACCTTCCTTTGGTCTGAAATACGAGTTTTCATGATCATCTCGGGTGTAACCTATATTAATACTCCCAATCAAACCAGAAAAAATTTCCATATCAGCTTTAAAACTTCCAAAAAAACGCTTTGCATCCCTGATATTATCAACACCATCAATTACAGCCAATGGATTCTCATAATTAAATGCCCTGTTGGTCTTGTCATAATCCCCATCGACATTTTTAACAGGATCAGTAGGATTTCGTGAAAGTGCCTGGAAAATAATATCATCTTTATCCCATCCGTCATAATTTTCATAGTCGTTTTTTTCAAAAGAGCCAGATATGCTGGCTGATAAGGTAAGTTTGTCTTCCAAACCCTTATGCGATAAATTTACTTTTGCAATTGTACGATCCTTTTCAGTGCCTTTCATGATACCTTGCCATTTGGCCTGAGTTATTGAACCATAATAACTTGATCTTTGATTTCCTCCTGAATAATTGATGTTATAATTTTGAGCAAATCCCGTTCGATAAATTTCATCCTGCCAATCTGTATCAGCACCGCCATCTTCAAATTTTATTGAATCCTTTGCAGATGTTGCCACTGCGTTATTCTCGTTCACATATTTTCTGATGTCAGAAGCAGAAAGCAAGTCTAGTTTTCTGGCTACCTGGTCGGCAGAGAACTTCATACTAAATTGTAAAGTGCCTTTTCCTTCAGTTCCCTTTTTTGTTGTAATTATAACAACACCGTTTGAACCTTGGGAACCATAGATAGCTGATGAAGCAGCATCTTTAAGAACTGAATAATTCTCAATATCCTCAGGCGAAATTGCAGTAGGGTCAGCATTAGGAATTCCATCAATAACATATAAGGGCTGCGTATTAGAATCGAAACCGGCTGCACCACGAATTTTAACGACAAATCCGGCATTAGGATCTCCACCTTTTTTTGTAACAAGCACTCCGGCCATCTTTCCCTGTATACCCTGAACAGGGTCAGTCATGACTCCTTGTCCCAGATCTTCTGATGAAATATGCGACACGGCCCCCGTTTTATCAACCTTTTTCTGGGTACCGTAACCGATTACTATTATTTCATCGAGGGTGGAAACCATGAGCTCCATCTGAACATCCAGCGTCTGCGACTTGTCAACCAGCACTTCTTCGGTGGAATAACCTATATACGAGAAAACCAATGTTGCCGGCTGGCTTAGTTTAATTGAATAGTTGCCGTCAACATCTGAGGTTTGGCCGGTTGTGGTACCTTTTACCAGGATGTTTACACCAGGTAGCGTTTCACCGGTATTTTTATCAGTTACTTTTCCACTCACTGTAATATCCTGGGCCAAAAGAGTACCTGGAATGAAAAGCATCAGTAAACTGAACACCTTCCATAGGGTAATTGCTTTTTGCGTCATTGATTTGAGTTTAGTCATTTATAATTAGTATTCTTTTTCCGGTATTTACCCGGCAGTTAACAGTTTTTCTGACCTTATTCCCGATAATCAGTAAATCAACTGTTATGATCTGGTTCAAATTGCTTAAACAAAGTTCGGAGATCAAAATCTCAAACTCAAACAAAAAAGGTCAGAAAGCACGGAAAATTTGCGCAAACGATTCCGCAAACGTTTGCGCAAACGTTTGCTGTTCAATTTTTTTTAAGTATTATTACAAAACCATTAATCCTAACCAAGTTATCCTAAATGAAAATTCACCAAATCACCATCAAAGACATAGCCCGTGAACTGGGAGTTTCGGTTTCCACAGTTTCCAGGGCGTTAAAGGATCATCCCGACATCAG
>CAYTNC010000140.1:0-6539 GCA_964438935.1 uncultured Bacteroidales bacterium | reverse complement strand
CTTCCCATTGATGACTTTGTAGCCAATGTAATTCAGGCGCAATTGCTCTACCTTGATTCAGCTGATCCGGGCAAAGACATCCAGATCTATTTCAATTCCCCCGGAGGTGCCGTTCATGCCGGGTTGGGTATATATGACACCATGCAGTATGTTACCTGCGATGTGGCAACCATTTGTACTGGTATGGCTGCATCCATGGGGGCGGTGCTGCTTTGCGCCGGAACCAAAGGAAAACGTTCCGCGCTGAAGCACTCACGCGTGATGATTCATCAACCCATGGGTGGCGCGCAGGGCCAGGCTACCGATATTGAAATCACTGCCAGGGAAATTCTGAAACTGCGTTCCGAATTGTATCACATCATTGCTGAACACAGCGGCAACCCTGTTGAGAAGGTAGAAAAGGATTCCGACCGGGATTACTGGATGACATCACAGGAAGCACTGGAATACGGCATGATTGATGAGATACTGGAAAGGACCAAGAAAAAGTAGCATGGTGAATTGACTTTTCGTAACTTTGCACCTTGTCAAAACGTTTAATTCAATTATAAATCAAGTACAATGGATAAATGCTCCTTCTGCGGACGTGATAAACGGGATACCAACCTGCTGATAGCCGGTATCTCGGGGCACATTTGCGATAACTGCGTGGAGCAGGCTTTTGAGATCGTTCAGGAGGAAACCAAAAAGAAGGCACCTTTTGATGTCAACGCGATCAAGCTGATCAAACCCAAGGAAATCAAGAAATTTCTCGATTTATATGTGATCGGCCAGGAAGATGCCAAGAAAACCATTTCCGTTGCCGTTTATAATCACTACAAACGATTGATGCAATCGTCGCGCCGTGACCAGATTGACGATGTGGAAATCGAAAAATCAAACATCATCCTGGTTGGTGAAACCGGAACCGGAAAAACTTTGCTGGCACGTACAATTGCAAAGTTGCTTCATGTACCGTTTACAATTGTTGATGCAACTGTTCTTACCGAAGCTGGCTATGTAGGGGAGGATATCGAAAGCATCCTGACCCGGTTGCTTCAGGTGGCCGACTACAATACCGAGGCCGCAGAAAAGGGAATTGTATTCATCGATGAAATTGATAAAATTGCCCGGAAAGGAGATAACCCATCCATTACGCGCGACGTTTCGGGCGAAGGTGTACAGCAGGGATTGCTGAAACTCCTCGAAGGGTCGGTGGTTAACGTACCCCCTCAGGGTGGCCGGAAACACCCCGATCAGAAAATGATACCGGTTGATACACGCAACATATTGTTTATTTGCGGAGGCGCATTTGAAGGAATTGAAAGAAAAATCGCACAGCGATTGAATACCAAGGTGGTGGGTTACAATGCTTCGCGGCAAACCGACCGGATTGAGCGTGAAAACCTCATGCAGTACATTGCCCCGCAAGATCTGCGTGCATTCGGAATGATTCCTGAGATCATCGGCAGGTTGCCCATGCTGACCTATCTGTATCCGCTGGATCGCAAAACATTGCGCACCATTCTTACCGAACCGAAAAACTCAATCATCAAACAATATACTAAACTCTTTGAAATGGATGAGGTGAAAATCACCTTTGAAGAGGAAGCCCTTAATTATATTGTAGATAAAGCGGTTGAATTCAAACTCGGGGCTCGCGGTCTCCGGTCAATTTGTGAAGCCATCATGATCGACGTGATGTTTGAACAACCGTCGTCGAATGAAAAGGAAATATTAATTACCCAGGAGCTTGCCAAATCAAAGATTGAAAAAATAAACCTGCATCGGCTAAAAGCAGCCTGATGATTTGTTTTTTTTAAAAACAGTTTTATATTTGCAACTGTAATAACATACGAAAATGAATAAAGTATATACAAATTGGTGGTGGTGGCACAATAAATTTCTCATAAAACCGTGAGACCGTAAACCTTTTGTATATAATTAAAAATATCAATAGCAGCGGCCTATCGTTCTCACGGTAGGCCGCTTTTCTTTTGTAATTTTTATAATCAACCCGATATGAAAAAATTCAACATCAAAACCAAAACCCGCAAATTGCTGGCCGATACCATTACCCCGGTTAGTATATACCTACGGATACGCGATGTCTTTCCCAATTCCCTGCTGCTCGAGAGTTCCGATTATCATGGGAATGAAAACAGCTATTCCTTCATCTGCCTGAAGCCACTTGCTGAGTTTAAGGTAGATGATGGAGTAGCAGTTGAAAGCTATCCTGACGGGACAAAGATCACCACTTCCCTTAAAGAAGAAGGGGCCTTTAATGTAAGATTCAGGTCGTTTCTGAATTCGTTTGAGCAAACAGACGGTCAGGAAGGTGTGCCTGTCAACGGTCTGTTTGGTTACACGGCATATGACGCAGTTCAGTACTTCGAAAGTATTTCACTAAATGCCCCATCCGTTCCTGAACAGAAAATTCCGGAGGTGAGGTACCAGTTTTTCAACTACATCATTGCCATCAATCACTTTCAGAATAACCTGCATATCATTGAGAACCGCATCAATGGTGAGCCCAGCGAACTGGAGCGAATTGAAACCCTGTTGAACAGCCGCAATCTGGCCCTCTACAAATTTCAAACCACCGATACCGAGACCTCGAATGTTACCGATGAAGAATACAAAAAAATGGTAGCAAAAGGCAAAGAACACTGTTACCGGGGTGATGTTTTCCAGGTAGTTCTTTCAAGGCAGTTCTCCCAGCAATTTACAGGTGATGAGTTTAATGTGTATCGTGCACTCCGGTCCATCAACCCATCGCCCTACCTGTTTTACTTTGATTACGGTAGTTATAAGATCTTCGGTTCATCGCCTGAAGCACAACTGAAGGTGAATAAAGGCAGGGCCAATATCAATCCGATAGCCGGAACCTTCAAGCGTACCGGGGATGATGAACGCGACAAGTTACTTGCACAGCAATTGTCAACCGATCTGAAAGAAAATGCCGAGCATGTGATGTTGGTTGACCTGGCACGCAACGACCTGAGCCGGCATGCCAAAAATGTGGTGGTTGAAAGATACCGTGAGGTTCAGTTCTTTTCGCATGTGATCCACCTGGTTTCTGCGGTATCCGGAGAACTCGATGAAGCATCTGATGTAACCGACATGATGACCGCTACTTTTCCGGCAGGTACACTTTCCGGTGCCCCCAAGTACAAAGCCATGCAACTGATTGACCAGTATGAGAACCAGGCCCGGGGTTATTATGGCGGCGCACTGGGTTTTCTCGACTTCAATGGCCGGTTCAACCATGCCATCATGATCCGTACATTCCTGAGCAAGGGCAATAAGCTATACTACCAGGCAGGTGCCGGTATTGTGGCTATCTCCAGTGAAGAAAGTGAGCTTCAGGAGGTGAATAATAAGTTGGGAGCACTCAAAAAGGCCATTGAAATGGCCAGTGAAATTATTTAATCCGCACTATCCATGAAAAAGATTCTGGTAATCGATAATTACGATTCATTCACCTACAACCTGGTTCATTATCTTGATAAAATTACCGGTTCGCATCCGGATGTTTTCAGAAATGACCAGATTGAACTTGCCGATGCGGCAAAATACGATAAAATATTGCTTTCACCCGGCCCCGGAATCCCTGTTGAAGCCGGAATTTGTCTGGAGTTGATCCGTCAGCTCGGCCCGCACAAAAGCATACTGGGAATATGCCTGGGGCACCAGGCCATTGGTGAGGCATTTGGGGCGCAACTCACAAACCTGAAACAGGTTTACCATGGATTGGCTACGCCGGTTTCCATAATTACTCCTGCAGAGCCATTATTTAAGGGTCTCCCGGCAACAATCACGGCAGGCCGCTATCATTCCTGGGTAGTAACGCGGGAAAACCTGCCCGATTGCTTCACCATTACCTGTGAAGACGAGGAAGGTACCATTATGGGCATTACCCACAGGCAATACGATGTGCGCGGTTTACAGTTTCACCCCGAATCGGTACTTACCGAGCACGGAATGGATATTGTGAGGAATTGGGTGGCGATGGAATAGCCATTGGCTGTTAGCTTTTAGCCGTTAGCCTTTGGCCATTAGCTATAAGCCAACAGCCAACAGCCAACAGCTAACAGCAAGGAAATATGATCCAAGTCAAAAACAACAAGGAAAAAAACCCAGCAATGAAAAAAATACTGAATTACTTGTTTGATCACAAGACCCTCAGCCGGAATGAGGCTGAGGAGGTGCTTACCAATATTGCCACCGGCAGGTATTCTGAATCGGAAATGGCAGCTTTTATTACCGTTTATCTGATGCGCAGCATCACGGTGGATGAACTGACAGGTTTCCGCGATGCCCTGTTGAATTTATGCAACCGGGTTGACCTGGATGACTTTGACACCATTGACGTGTGCGGCACAGGAGGTGATGGTAAGGATACCTTTAATATTTCCACACTATCTACCTTTGTAATTGCCGGTGCCGGAGCCAAAGTGGCCAAACATGGCAATTACGGGGTGTCATCGGCGTGCGGTTCATCCAATATGCTGGAATTTTTCGGGTATAAATTCTCAACGAACCCCGATAAATTGCGCAGGGAAATGGAGCAGACGGGAGTGTGTTTTTTGCATGCGCCTTTGTTTAACCCGGCTATGAAAAATGTGGCTCCGGTAAGGCGCGCACTTAAAGTGAAGACTTTTTTTAATATGCTGGGACCCATGGTGAATCCTGCGTTCCCTAAAAAGCAGCTGATAGGCGTTTACAGTTTGGATTTGGCCCGCTTATACAACTATCTTTACCAGCAGTTGGATAAGCGGTATGTTATAGTTCACAGCCTCGACGGGTACGATGAAATCTCGCTTACCGATGATTTCAAATACATATTGAACGGGGTGGAAGAGATCACATCTCCTGAGAATTTAGGCTATAAAAGAACTGCCATGTCTGACCTTAAAGGCGGGAGTACCGTGCAGGAATCGGCTGATATCTTTAAGTCGGTTCTACAGGGAACTGCCAGTGAAACTCAGACCCAGGTGGTCATTGCAAACTCGCAGGTTGCCCTGATGTGCTATTATCCGGGAAAAACAAATGCGGAATGTAAGGCGTTGGCAGAAGACTCGCTTAAAAGCGGCAGAGCTCTTAATTCATTCAGTAAATTAATTCAATTACAGGCATGACCATTCTTGATGAAATTATCAGCCATAAAATAAAGGAAGTAGCGCTGGCCAAAGAAAATACGCCGGTCAGCAGTCTCGAAAAGGGCATATACTTTCAGCGCACCCCGCTTTCATTTACGGATTTCCTGTTGAATCCTGACAAAACAGGGATCATTGCGGAGTTCAAGAGGAAGTCGCCTTCACGGGGCATGATCAATTCACTGTCCACTATTGAAGAGGTTACTACGGGCTATTTCCGGTCGGGAGCCTCAGCGCTTTCGGTACTCACCGACGAAAAATATTTCGGCGGTAGTACTGCCGACCTGATGCGGGCAAGGGAACTGAATCTCATTCCCATTCTCCGCAAGGACTTTGTGGTTGATGAATACCAAATCATTGAGGCCAAATCAATTGGCGCCGATGCTGTTTTACTCATTGCGGCAGCATTGGATATTGTGCGGACAAAAAGGCTGGCCCGTTTTGCCCGTTCGCTGCACCTTCAGGTATTGCTTGAAGTGCACCAGGAGGAAGAGCTTGCACACGTGAATGAATTTGTAGACATGGTAGGCGTGAACAACCGCAATCTGAAGACTTTCACTGTGGATACGGAAACATCGGTGCGACTTGCCTCCGAAATACCCGCTTCATTTGTGAAGGTATCTGAAAGCGGAATTACTTCACCCCTTACCATTAAAAAGCTTAGGGGATGCGGATACCAGGGGTTCCTGATTGGGGAGAACTTCATGCGCACGCCGGAACCCGCCCACGCTTTCTCAGAATTTGTAAAATTAATTCTATTCGACCATGATTAAGATTAAGGTTTGCGGCATGCGGGATTCTTTGAATATCAAAGAAATATGTAATGCTGGTCCTGATTACCTGGGAATTATCTTCTTCTCCGGATCAAAGAGGTACGTTGGTCCGGATGCTGATAATACCCCGTTTCAGCAAATACCCGGAAGGATAAAAAAAGTGGGCGTATTTGTTGATGAACAGCCCGAAAAAATGCTGAAAACAGCTTACCGTTTTGATTTGGACCTGATACAATTGCATGGTCACGAATCGGTAAATGACTGTAGAAAGATAAAATCGGCAGGTTATCCTGTAATCAAAGCATTTGGCGTGGATGCCGGATTTAATTTTACTTCCCTGGCCCCCTTTTTACAATTCTGTGATTATTTTCTATTTGATACAAAATCAGTACAATATGGTGGAACAGGACAAAAATTTGATTGGGGGAAAATCCTCCAATACAAATACAATGTTCCGTTTTTCCTGAGCGGTGGAATTGGTCCTGACGATTCGGCGGTAATTCGTGAAATCAATCATCCTGCTTTTTTTGCTGTGGATATCAACAGCCGGTTTGAGACAGAGCCGGGTTTGAAAAATGTGAGCCATGTAAAGGCTTTTATTAAAGAAATTAAAAAAGTTATCCTATGA
>CAYTNC010000139.1:0-6573 GCA_964438935.1 uncultured Bacteroidales bacterium | reverse complement strand
TGTGGGTAGGTACCGGCATGGGTTTGTGCCGGTTCGACGGCTTCAAGTTCAGTACCGATATGGTACCCGATACAGTGGCGGGCCAGGTGGCTGGAACCAGTTTTAAAGACAGCAGCGGCACACTTTGGTTTGGCTACCAGAGTGGCCAAATCGCCAGGTATGATGGAGGATCTTTTGAACTGGTTTCTGCAGGTGTGGAAATCAACAGTTCCATCACCGGTTTTGCCGAACTTACAGATGGAATTATTCTGATAGCAACCTTGAACAGTGGCATGTTTGCCTATAATGCAACTACCCGTAAAGGAACTGTGGTTAACGGACTCGAATCGGGCTTGTATACAGCACTCATGATCAAAGGAAATGCCATGTTGCTGGGTTCTCAGGAGGGCCTTTCTCTCTATTCAATTGACAATAACGGAGAAAAAGCTGCACTGAAAGTGAAAGTTGCTGAGTTGGAATCTATCAAAATACAGGACATACAGGCTTCTTTGGAAAGAAATTCATACTGGATTGCCACAGAGGATCAGGGCATATTCCGGCTTACGCTTAACGGAGAACAGTATTCAATAGACAAAACCGGCTTGAAATTCAACCTGGGGAGTGAAAATGTTCAGTCTGTTTACGAAGCTCCAAACCATCAGCTTTGGGTGAGTACACTGCGGCACGGCGTATACCGGCTCGGTCAGCCCGATGGCAAAGGCGATTTTGGCGTAGCAACCTCCTTTAACAAGGGAAACGGGTTGCGCTCCAATGCTGTTAAAAAAGTTTTTGAAGACCTGGAAGGGAATATCTGGATTGCCACCTATGGAGATGGGATAAGCCTGTTTTCAGGCCAACCCATGGCTTTTACCAGGATGGAAACTCCTGGTTTGGATAACGACATTTTGGCAATCGCCGTTACCAATGCTAACCAATACTTCTTAGGCGGACAGGGTGGCCTTTTTAGGTATGCTCCGGGAAAAGATAAGTCGCCGGTTAGGGTTCAGGGAGTCCCTGCGGACAAAGTAACCACATTGTACCTGGATGGCGCGCGGCTTTTTATTGGCACTCAAACCAAGGGGCTGTTTCTGATGGATTTGCAGCGAAATGCCGTTAGAAATATCCCTTATGAAGCTTATTCCATGGGTAAGTGGATTAGTGGCATCGCAGCTGACGATAAGTATGTATACCTGGGCACAAAAGATGGTATTTACAGGCTGGGAAACGATTTTAAAGAAGAAGTCCATTTTACTACCAATGACGGATTGCCGCACAACAACATTGAACATGTGCTGATTGACAGCAAAGGAAGATTGCTGTTTGCTACAAGATCAAAGGGCATTTATGAACTCACCGGGGAGGGCACTTCAAATTTACTTTATCCGGTTGATCGGGCAGATGTTGAATTCAAATCGCTGGCAGAAGACGCAAATGGAAATATTTGGGCAGCAACCAATGGGGATGGTGTTATTTGCTTCAAAAAGGACACTGTTGTTCAAATTACGGTTGCTTCGGGATTGAAATCGGACTTCTGCTATAGTCTGGTCAGCGCATCGGAAGGCGGTATTTGGGTAGGTCACAGGCTGGGAATGAGCCGGATCAATACCTTGAATATGCATGCCAGTGTATATGATCAGAATATGGGCATCACCGGTGATTGCAACGTGAACGCTGTAACCCGGGACAAGGCAGGTATAGTTTATTTTGGAACAACAGAAGGTCTGATCAGTTACGATCCGGCCAAAGATTCCGGAAAAAAACTGCCGCCCTTTACCAACATCGTGAACCTGCTGATTTCAGACAGATCATTTGATTTTTCAAAAGATATTGATATTGTTTTACCCTATAAACCCTATAAACTCAGAATTGAATTCATCGGACTGAATTACAGCGATCCGCAATCAGTACGTTACCAATATAAACTGGAAGGCCATGACCTGGATTGGTCGGATGTCACTTCACAAACATATGTTACTTATCCGCGTATTGAGGATGGTGATTATACCTTTTACCTGAGGTCATTTAATAACGAAGGACTTACCCAGGAAGTTCCGGTAACTTTAAAAATACGGGTGAAACCTCCCATCTGGAAAACCTGGTGGTTTATGCTGCTTTCCATACTTACGGTCGCCATTGCTGTATATGCCATTATCAGATTCCGCGAGAAAAAACAGAAGCAGCTTCAGGAATATCTCGAGCGTGAATTGAAGGCACGCACAAAGGAAGTGGTGGAACAAAAGGAAGTAATAGAAATTAAGAACCGCGACATTACAGACAGTATTAACTATGCAAAAAGAATACAGACCTCCATGTTGCCGCCTGTTAAACGTTTGCAGCAACATTTTACAGGGTCCTTTGTATTTTATCACCCCCGGGATATTGTAAGTGGCGATTTCTATTGGTTTGATCAGATAAATGAAACAAAATTTACCATAGTTTGTGCTGATTCAACGGGACATGGTGTTCCCGGCGCTTTCATGTCAATGATCGGGTCAACCCTGATAAAGGATATTTGCACCCGTGAAGCAAATAATGCGCCCAGTAAAGTGCTTCAGGTGCTTGATACCGAGTTGAGCAATACGCTGAATCAGAACCTCGAAGATGGTACCAAGCCGGGTGACGGCATGGATATCATAGTTTGTGAAATTGACCTGAGAACGCATTATGTGAGGTTTGCTTCAGCCATGAGGCCAATGATCATATACCGCAACGGAGAAGAGGTATTCGTAAAGGGGAGCCGCAATTCGGTAGGCGGACATTACGATAAGGAAGACAACCAGTTTGAAGATGAAGGATTACAGCTGAGCAAGGGCGACATCATTTATATGTTTTCCGACGGGTATTCCGACCAGTTTGGCGGTCCTTTGGGCAAAAAGTTCAAGATGGTACGACTCAAAAACCTGCTGCGGGATATTCACACAAAGCCAATGGACGAGCAATGTGTCCATGTGAAGAATACATTCCACCTGTGGAAGGAAAACTATGAACAGGTGGATGATGTACTCTTTATGGGTATTAAGATATAATTATTTGTAAGCGTTCATTTTAAGCATGGCGATTTCTTTTTCCGAAAGAAAACGCCATTCACCCCGGCGTATGTTTTTCTTGGTGAGCCCGGCAAAATACACACGGTCAAGCTTTATTACCTCGTATTCCAGGTGCTCAAATATACGTTTGACAATATGGGTGCGACCTGAATGGATTTCAATTCCAATCTGGGATTTATCAACAGGATCGGCGTAATTGATGGCGTCGGCTTTAATAAACCCGTCGTCAAGTGTAATTCCGGTAGCAATCTTTTCCAAATCGCTGTGCTTGATATTCTTGTTCAGCTGAACATGGTATATCTTCAGTTTTTCAAACCTCGGATGCGTCAGCCTTTTTGTTAAATCGCCATCGTTGGTAAGCAGCAATACACCGGTGGTATTTCGGTCCAAACGACCCACAGGGTAAATTCTTTCCTTGCATGCACCTTTAACCAGATCAATAACGGTTTTCTTCGCATGCGGATCTTCAACCGTGGTGACGTAGTCTTTGGGTTTGTTCATCAGGATATAAACCTTCTTTTCTTCCTTTAGGGTTTCTCCGTTGTATTTAACAACGTCGCCCGGAGTGACTTTGACACCAAGTTCCGTAACCAGTTTGCCATTTATTGTTACCAGTCCGGCCTGGATGAATTCATCAGCTTCACGCCTTGAACAAACCCCTGTACTTGCAAGATACTTGTTGAGCCTGATCAGGTCACTCTCATGGCCGCTTTTGGGCAATTCACCGAGTTGCTTTCTGTTTCCGATCAATTTTCGCTCCGTTTTGTGCAAAGTTTTTCCTTTTACCTGTGCCTTGCTTTTTTTTGAATCTGCACCAGGCTTACGGGAACCTCTGGCTATTACCATAATGATTTTGATTTAAGAGTTATTTTATAGAATCAGAAATGTATGTGCATATGATGCCGGTAAAACCGGTAACCTGAACAGGTAAATGATATCCTGTTGTAAACGCTGAATAAATCTACATAATGCTTATTTTTGGCCTTTAAAATTACGAAAACTGGCGCGCTATTTCTAGTTAAAAAATTAAAAAAGCAAAATATGACATTAATTAAGTCAATATCAGGGATTCGTGGAACCATTGGCGGCATTCCGGGGCAATCGCTGACTCCCATCGATGTGGTACGTTTCACTTCGGCCTTTGGAGCTCAGTTAAAGGCCAGGCAGAATAAAGAAAGATATACGGTAGTTATTGGCCGTGATGCGCGTGTTTCAGGAGAAATGGTATCACGCCTTGTGGCCGGAGCCCTTATGGGTATGGGAATTCATATCATTGACCTGGAGCTTGCCACAACACCCACAGTGGAACTGGGTGTCACCCATTACAAAGCCGACGGGGGAATCATTCTGACAGCCAGCCACAACCCCGGACAATGGAATGCACTCAAGCTGCTTAACGCACAAGGTGAATTCATTTCTGCCGATGAGGGCGCTGAATTGCTGAAACTGGCTTCATCTGACCAATTTGAATACGTACCTGTTGATCAGCTTGGAAAATGGTCGTCATTCGACGGCATGAATGACATTCATATAGAAGCGGTGGCTGCCATGAAACATGTGGATACTGCATCCATACGCAAAGCAAATTTCAAAGTGGTCATCGATTGCGTGAATTCTGTTGGGGGAGTTATTCTTCCTTCATTATTAAAGAGGCTTGGTGTTACTGACATTGTTGAATTGTATTGCGATCCAACAGGCATTTTCCCGCACAATCCCGAACCCTTGCCGCAAAACCTGGCAGATATCAGCGCTGCGGTTGTTGAAAACAAAGCTGATGTGGGTTTTGTGGTAGATCCTGATGTGGACAGGCTGGTTGTTGTAAACGAAGACGGATCGATGTTTGGTGAGGAATACACACTGGTTGCTGTAGCAGACTATATCCTTTCAAAACAACCCGGGAATACCGTGTCGAATTTGTCATCAACAAGAGCACTGGCAGATGTAACCCTCAAATATGGCGGAACATACACGGCTGCGCCCGTTGGAGAGGTTAATGTGGTGAAAGAAATGAAGAAGACCCACGCTGTTATCGGAGGTGAAGGGAACGGCGGCATCATTTACCCGGAACTTCATTACGGACGCGATGCCCTTGTTGGCATTGCCCTGTTTCTGACTCATCTTGCCGAAAAGCAAATGAAATGTTCAGCTTTGCGCAAAACCTATCCCGACTATTTCAACTCGAAAAACAAAATTGAATTGAAACCCGGAGTAGACGCAGATAAACTCATTCCGGCTGTAAGAGAGCGATACAGGAATCATCCCGTTAATGATCAGGATGGGATCCGGATTGACTTTGACCGGGAATGGGTGCACCTGAGAAAATCAAATACAGAGCCAATTATCAGGGTAATCAGTGAAAGCACCACTCCTGAGAAAGCCGAAGCATTGGCTTCAAAAATGATCCGTGAAATAAATGAACTGGCAGGCTGACTATGCGCATCTACGGGCTTATGCTGATTTTTCTGTTGATGTCATCCGGTTTGGCATTTTCGCAACCGGAAGGCTTTATAACAGGCACTGTTGTTGACAGTGTAAGCCAAGAGCCCCTTGCTTTTGTAAGCATCTTATACAACCAGGCCGGGCAAGGAGTTGTTACCAACCTGGATGGCGTATTCCAGATACCACGATCCAATAAAGTACAGTTTCTGAAGCTCAGGTATATCGGATACAACTCAAAAACCATTGTATTTCCCGGGGAATTCAGAAACGGGCAACGAATTGTACTCAGTACTGACCCTCTCGATATCAAAGAAGTGGTAGTTTACCCAACAGTAAACCCGGCCCACCGGATCATTCAGCTGGCCTCGGACAACCGGAACCGCAACAATCCCGAAAAATCAGGACCGTTTTCGTATATCTCCTATGATAAGATGGTATTTGGTGTGGAACCCGATTCAGCGATGAACGGCAAACCTGCTGATTCATCGGGATTGGCATTTCAAATTCCCGATTCAATTCCTTTTGGAATGGACCGCAAAGGTAAAATTGACGTGCAGCGGTTTTTGGACAAGCAATACCTCTTCATGATGGAATCTGTGAGCAGCCGCAAATACATTTCGTCAGAAAAAAACAAGGAAGAAATTATTGCCTCCCGTGTGTCGGGTTTATCGCAGCCTTCATTTATGGTTATGGCCCGCCAGTTTCAATCGTTTTCGTTTTATGAAAATTTTGTAACCATAGCCGACAGGCAATTGCTGAATCCCATCAGTTCCGGGAGCACCGATAAATACTTTTTCCTGATTCAGGATACGCTTTTCACCGAAACAAATGATACCGTATTCATCATTTCATTCCGGCCTTACAAGGGAAGAAATTTCGATGGCATGAAGGGTGTTATTTACATCAATTCCAATGGTTATGCAGTTCAGAATGTGATTGCAGAGGCCTGGGAGCAAAAAGATGAAAGGGTTTCCGTCTCCATCCAGCAGCAATATGAACTTGTTAACGGCCAGCGATGGTTTCCGGTGCTCCTGAGTTCCACAGCGAGGTTCAACCCTTCGAAAATGGGTGTGAAAGCTCCCCCGGGTTATATTACGGGAACAGGCAA
>CAYTNC010000138.1:0-6652 GCA_964438935.1 uncultured Bacteroidales bacterium | reverse complement strand
AAATTATTTCGCGAAATTTTATCGATGTTGTAGTGTCTCTTGGCATTACGCCCAACGCTCGCCGGTATGCGCAGTTGCCGATTCATGGGCGCTCGCTTGTCGGGTTACCCGAAAGATAGCCAAGTGAACCGACTTTAGCAACCCCTCTGCACGGCAATTGCGTATGACCGGTTGTTACCAGCTGGCGTTAATTTTTTATGATCTCCACATCTTGTTCTGATATTGTTTTAATCTTTGCATTAACCAATAGATTATTAATATCAATTGACAAACTCATATCAAGATTTGTTTCATTTTTTATTAGATGCATTTTTTCAATATCGAATTCAGATTTTCCTATTCCCTCTCCTGATGCTTCCATTTTGAATTGGTCAGAATTAACACCTAAGCTAACAGTTTGCTGTAAGTCAAAATATGCTGTATTTCCTTGAATTTTCACGAGTTTGTAATTTGTCTTTATGATAAGATTAATAGGAGATAGGCCATTAATAGGAATACTCATCGGTATTTCTTGGTCAAAACTTTCTCCAACTTTCAAGGGATTGTCAGGAAAATGGATTTGATTTTGCATACCTTCAATACTCATCCTTAATGACATTTTCATATTCTCATCAATTGTCGAACTAATTATGGTGTCAATCATAAATCTGTTATTTGCATCGTACAGTCCTTTAATTTTTAGACCAGAAATTGGACTTGATGATTTATTTTCTACACCATTTGTTTTACTAATTGATTCAATATTTCCATATTCCATAATCGCCTCAAAACTTTGATCTTGGTTTGGTGAATCGGTTATCGTTGTTGTAACAAATTCACTCTTGTTTTCTGTTAAAATTGGCAGGTTAATTCCGTGTAATTTTATATTATCCAATTGCTCTTTTGTTCCTTCAAAGTCAATTTCTGATTCAGATTTACTTGTGAAAGTCATTCTATAAATATGATTTGGTAAAATCCTAGAATCAAATTTGATCTCGCTTTTTTGTGCGTAGGAAATAGATCCCAAAATAATAATCAAAGTCGTTAAGATTTGTCTCATTTTGTTTTGGTTAAATGTCTCGTTTGTGGTTCTATTACGCTTGCTGGTAACAATTTAGTAAACTTACATAAGGTAAGTATATTTTACTTATGTCGGGAGTTAGTTGATGCGATGATTTTATAATTATCCGTTTGTAAACGTTTAAAATTTATTCAACAGATATATGAACCTACCCGAAATCGCACACTCCGTGCTCCTTAATCACACAGTCTCTTTTCCCGAATCTCTGCTCCACTGAATGCCTGCGATGCGTGCTTCTGCTCTCCGATAACCCATTTCCCGTCTGCTTACTACATCCAGTCTTTCCTCTAAAACTGCGAATTAACCTAATGATGGTACTGCGTACCGGTACACTTTTTTACTGTTGCCTTTCAAATGTAATCAAAAAAGTCGTTCATTACCCTCCTGGTCATGAAAGTTTTGGACAAAACCGGGTAAGTCATTCCTGCTATGCCATTATTACTTCATTTTCTGCTTTTAAGTCAGCAACAGTGTTTATAATTTTATCCTCAGATAAACCATGTCAATAAGCTGAATTCCTTCTTCAAACACGGGGTGGTCATCATTGCCGGTAAAAAAATTCCGGATCACATGAGATTTTTCAAATTCGCAACTTTCATAAAACGACTAACTGAATAAACCGCCGGCTGTCAGTTTACTTGCCGCTATGTATTGGCGGTAGACCTACGTTCCTTTTTGTCTTCTCTCAGGTTTTCAAATATTTCAATTTGCAATTTCAAATATCCAATAAGACCAATCCCCATTATAATAGAACCATAGGAGAATTCATAAATGACATTGGACTTATCAGTTAAACCCAAATATTCCACGAATCCATAGATAAATAAAACGAGTACCAATATCATTGTAAATATGATGTAAAATTTTGCTTTTCGGGGATTGCTATAAATTTTTCTTTCAAATTTTAACGAGGTTTTACTTGAATCCTGTAATGTAGAAAAACTAAGAGCCACACCAAAAAAAATAAGGGATTTGTTGTAAATGCCAAAAAAATATTCAGGGTTCGATGCCATATATTCAAATCCTTTGAAAAAGGGCTTTAATGCAAGAAACAAACCCAATAATAAGAACGGATATTGAATGTAACTTAGAATATGAAATATTTGTTTAATCTTTTTCATTTTTTTCTCTTGCTTTTAGTTTTGCATCATTTTTTTTATCGCTAAACAATTCAACACAATCCTCCTCAGGGAAGAATTGCTACCCACAAGCACCTTCCCTGATCCCTTGTTTTGTGCCACACAAATCCGCATTCCATTTCTTTCTGACATATGGGTTGCTAACGACGGGGGTATGCTATCGCGCCTTTGTTGGTTTTTTATATTTATGAGAGACCATTAAAATGTTATATATCCTTTTCCTTCAATCGCTGGATAAGTCGGGTCAATACAACTCCTAACGACATCCCCAATGCCAAAATAAACCAAAATCCAACATGATTTGGTTTACTTTCAATTCTTGAATAAAAAACCACATAAAGGCTGATTGTAATTACTAATGGAAGCAATGCCGGTAATAATCCTTTTCTGCTTTTCATGTTTTTGGTTTTAATAATAAGGGTTTAAAAATTTGGTATATAATTACATACTATCAATATCAGTCATTTCTTGCTTTTACCAGCAACACAAACAATTCAATATCGGAAAATCTTGAAAGAACCCTATGTGGTACCAGGGTACCAGTATCCTGTTTTACTGTTGATTATCAAATTTAATTAAAATTGACTTACTTGATACTCCTCAATTATGAAAGATTTGCCCGGGATTAACATTTTTTTCACACCATCAGGAGTTATACCGGTGGTTTCCTTTCCGGATTTTTGATACTTTTATAATCTGTTTGCGGGTACCCGCACATTCTTTATCAAGTCACTTAACACTCAATCTGTTATCCTATGAAAAAATCACTTTTCGCCCTGGTTGCATTTCTGCTCCCGGTGCTCAACATGCAAACCGCTGATGCCAAACTTACCCTGAAAGAGGTGCGAACTGCCTCCAGGAACGTGCTGGTTGCATTTTTTACCAGCGATACGCTCAACATCAATGAAGTGGATATCTCCAATGTCGTCCTGTGGAAGATCAACGGCGTGCCCTGCAAAGGCATATCGCAGTATAGCACCGAAGGCGATGCCTGTGACCACCATATATACCTGCAAACCTCCGACCTTGCCGAGGGCAAAAAATACAAGCTGGAAACGCCCTATGGCAACACCGATTTCAAATTTTCGGCACGCAATACCTTCTGCGAATCGATTAAAGTGAACCAGGCCGGCTACAGTGCCCTTTCCAAGGTGCGTTATGCCAATTTCTCTATCTGGCTCGGCACAGCCGGTAGTAAAAAAATTGAAGGCTCTCTGCCCGATTACGAGGTTTTGGAACAAAAATCGGGAAAGGTGATCACCTTCGGAAAAATTGCCGACCTGGGTAAGGACACTTCGTCGGGCGATTTCGTATACCGCATAGATCTCTCCAAAGTACCCGAAGGCGGCCCCTATAAAATTGCCGTTAAGGGTTATGGCTGCTCTTACCCCTTTGGTGTGGGTGGTGAATTCACTAAAAAAACCGCGTACACGTTGTTCCGTGGCCAGTTTTACCAGCGCTGCGGATGCCCGATAGACAGTCCGGATATTCGCAAAAAACCCTGTCATACCCTCATATATGATGTGGACGGACCTATTGGCGAAGCCAATATTGTGGTGCAAGGCAACGAACCCACCTTCAATTGTTACGGCGGATACCACGATGCCGGCGACGCCGACCGCCGGGCCTACCACATTGGCAATCCGATCATCAACATGATGATCTATGAGGCCTTTCCTACTTATTTCTACGACGGCCAGTTTGACATCCCCGGCAAATTCGATGCTAATTACAACATCGTCAGCCGAATCAACGGCATCCCCGACCTCATTGACGAAGCTGCCTGGGGTACGCTGATCTGGGAATACCTACAGAACGAAGACGGCAGCATCCACTTCGGCACCGAAACCAAAGGCTATCCCGACCCATTTGCAGCCCCAATGGACCTGGATGACAAAAAGTACGGCACCGTAAAAACCGACAACAGGGCCACCTGCACCAGCGCCGGCATGTTCATGCACCTTGCCCGCTTGCTGAAACCCTATGATACCAACCGCGCCAAAGCGCTTCAGCTGCGTGCCGAAAAAGCCATGGCCAATGGCAATGAAGCCATGACCGATCCGGAAAGACTGTACTACCATGTTCAGCGCTACCTGCTCACCAGTGATGCTGCAGACCACCAGAAAATAAAAGCGCTTTACACCACGGCAGGAGCTTTGAAATCGAATATCTACAGTACCATCGGCTATTCGCTGAACGACAAAAACTTCGACAACCCCGCTTATATCTATTCTTACATTATTGCACGCGATGTGCTCACCGACCCGGTTATCGTGGAATACTTTAAAGCCGCCATTCGTGAAGCAGCCGACAGCAACATAGCCGAATTGCGTAGCCATGCCTACCCTGTGGGTAACAACTCAGGCAAAGGAGGCTGGGGCCATAACGTGCGCCAGCCCCGCTATGCCTCGGCACCCATGCTCGTTTGGAGTTTGACTAAGGAACAGCAATATATTGATGCCGCTTCGGAACTCATGGACTATAAATTGGGACTGAATCCGATTGGCATCAGCTATGTAACCGGGTTGGGATTTCACCAGGTACACAATCCGCATGACCGCGAAAGTGCCTATACCATTTTGAAGGGATGGGGACCCAAGCCGGGTATTACTGTATTCGGTCCCGGAGTGCTGGGATGGAAAAGAGGCCCGCTGCCGGTGATTCCCAATCTTAACGACGTAGCCAAGGAGCGGCAGTATGTCGATAACCTGGCCACCATCAATTTCAACGAATTCACTATTTTTGAAACCATGGACCACGATGCCTTTTATACCGTGCTGGCCAATGGAGGGAAGTGGGATAAGAAGGAGCCGTTTTGAGAGCAGCGGCAGTGGCATGCTTCGACTCCGCTCAGCACACCAAAGGCAGTGGCAGTGGCAGTGGCTGTAAGTCACGCTTCGACAGGCTCAGTGTGACTCGCGTTGTCATACAGAGCCTGCCGAAGTATGACGAGGAGCAGGCCGGGCTAACGGCCAACAGCTAACAGCCAATGGCTAATACCTCTTCTCCAGCAAACTGCAGGCGAACCAGAGCAGGGGGGCCTGGCCGTGCAGGTCGCCGGTAACACGGGGACGGGTGAGGTAGAAATTCACATCCTGGCTTTGTCCCGTTCCTACACATACCTCGCGGATTTTACCATCGTCGTTGAGGTATTCATGAAGCGCACTCCAGGCTTTCATATAGACATTCTTATACGGCTCTTCAGGTAACAGGCCCCGTCTTACGCCAACACTCATGGCATAGCCGAACATGGCTGTGGATGATGTTTCCTTAAACGATTCATCATGATCGATGAGCTGGCGCCACATGCCATCTTCGGCCTGGCTTTCAGCCAGGGTTTTCATCATTTTCAGGTAACCCTGTAGTATGGCGTTGTAATGTGGGTTGCTTTCGGGCAACTCCGATAAAACTTCGGCAATTCCGGCAGCTACCCAACCGTTTCCCCTGCCCCAGAAAAAATGGGCCTCGGGGCCATGAAAAAAAAGTCCGTTTGGCTGCTGCAGCTTTTGAATGTAAGCATCAATTTCAAGTGCAGCCCGCTCGAGGTAAAGCATGTTGCCGGTAGCCCTGTAGGCCTGCACCTGCAAGCTTCCGATCATGTAAATGTCGTCGATCCAGAACCGGGTCTGGCTGGTCATCCCGTTTGGCAGCGGATCTTCCCACTGCCCGTCGGCAAATGCCAGTCCCTGCTCAAGATACTTCTTGTCTTTTGTCTGCATGTAAATTTCCAGCGGCAAAATGCCGTATACATTGGCATCGACATGGTTGGATGTGTTCGGGATGTTTTCGGCCACCACCCGGTCGTAGCGTTGAATCAGCTTTTGCAGTGTTTCTTTGTCTTTTAAAAGTCCCGCCAGCTTCACCGCCCCAAAAGCAGCACATACCTCGGCGTAGTGAACGGCTTTCACATCGGGGGTGTTGTACATCATGAATTCAGACCGCGAGAGCAAGTCGGCGGTAATCCTTTTTCCGGTTGCTTCGGGTGCATCGGCATACCGGGTAATATTGGGAGCAACGTAACGGGGTGAGCAACCCGACCATGAAAGGAGGGCTGCGATAAATATGAGGGAACGTGTTTTCATAGGATAAATTTTGATCTAATGTACATAAAAATAATCAATGGCCGCTTTGGCTGATTTTGTGGCAGCCGTGCCAGGGATTCCACTGGGCCATGGTATAAACCTATTTATAGAAACAAATTAATGTGCTTTTGATTATGAGAATCATGACTGTATTACAAAAATAGGATTAAACTTGTAACCTGGATTATGGATTTCCACCCATTGTAAGAGATTGCTTTTATACACCGAAAAACAAGATATACTCATGAAATCAACGGTACTATTATTCACCCGCAACGGAATAGGCACTGCGCCCGATGATCTGAGCCGGACGTTGGTAAAAAATTACCTCGGCCTGCTGTGTGAAGAAAACAAAGTGCCTGCAGCGCTGC
>CAYTNC010000137.1:0-6675 GCA_964438935.1 uncultured Bacteroidales bacterium | reverse complement strand
GCCGTGGCTCTGATAATGACTCTGAACCGCAAAACCCATAAGGCATACAACAGGGTGCGTGAGGGTAACTTTTCGATCGAACGTCTTCAGGGGTTTGAGCTGTCAGGTAAAACTGTGGGTGTGGTAGGAACAGGTAAAATAGGCGCTGCATTTGCTGCTATTATGAAGGGTTTTGGATGCCGTATCATTGCCTATGATATACATCAGAATAAAGAACTTGAACAACAGGGAGCCGAATATATGCCTTTCAATGATCTACTGCATCAATCAGATGTTGTTTCATTACATTGTCCGCTTACTCCCGAAACAAACCGGATGATCAACAGGGACTCGCTGAACCTGATGAAAAAGGGTTCCATGCTGATCAACACGAGCAGGGGCAAACTGATCGACACAGATGCTGCCATTGAGGCATTGAAAGAAGGCCAGCTGGGCTACCTTGGCATCGATGTTTATGAGCAGGAGGAAAAGTTGTTCTTCAAGGATTTATCAGAGATTGTTATTTTAGATGATAAGATATCGCGGCTGATGACCTTTCCCAATGTGCTGGTAACCGCTCACCAGGCATATTTCACAGACAATGCCCTGAACCAGATAGCCCAAACCACCATCAACAATCTGACTGACCTGGAGCGCAATACCATTAACAGTCAGAACCAGGTGTGTATTGACAGGGTCAAATGAAACAGTCCGGATTCATTGACAGGCAATAAAGGCTCCCCCGCAAACGTTGAATTATTTTGCTATTTTTGCCGTTGTTATTGCGGAGGTACCTGAAAATCCATTAAAGAGTAAGGGGTGTATGCCGAAAAACCTGAGAGTAGGCCCATAAAAAGATAGATTATGAAAAAAATTGTTTTGTTGGTGGTTCTCGCATTGACTTCTTTTGTTGCGTCAAACGCTCAGTTGTTCTTAGGCGGAGGATTTGGAATTGATGCAGAAAGTGGTAGTTATGATTATTCCGGTAATAAAGGAGACGCACCCAGTGATGTGAGTTTTTCATTTTATCCCCAGGTTGGTTTTATGCTCTCCGACAATTTTGGTGTGGGCGCTTATTTATCATTTGGTCTTACCAGGGAAAATGATAAAGCAGATCCTGATGAAACCATTGATAAATCATCATCTGTTTCATTCGCACCTTTTGCCCGATATTATGCTGTCCGCTTCAATAAGTTTTCATTTTACGGCGAAGCTCAGGCAAGCCTGGGTTTTGGATCTTCCAAAAGAGAGTTTGATGGCAATACAACCGATGGACCTAAGACCACTGAATTGGGTTTCTATGTGTTTCCGGGCATGGCTTATGACATCAGCAACAAGTTTCAGTTGATGGCTCGCATCAATGCATTTGGACTTGGTATCACTCATAAGGTCAGTAAAACTGATGCAACTGACGCTACTACAACATCTACAAATGTTGGTTTTGATGTGAACATGAACAACATTGTTACTACGGGATACATTACCATTGGTGCAATCATCAAATTGTAATGTCAATAACTATAAAAAACCGGTGATAAGCTAAATCTTTTCACCGGTTTTTTTTGTCACTGGCAAAGGCTTTTCGCATACGTTGCACCCATTTCCCTCAACTTGTATTTTTGGATTTTCCCGCTGGCGGTTTTGGGAAAGTCATCCACAAATATCACATGTTTGGGAATTTTATTCCTTGAGATCTTGCCCCGGCAGAACTCCTGCACTTCTTCCTGAGTAAGTGTCTGGCCTGATTTCAGTTTGATGAAGGCGCCTACAATCTCCCCGAATTTTTCGTCAGCAATTCCTGCAACCTCAATCATTTCAATCTGAGGCATCTGGTAGAGGAAATTTTCTACCTCACGTGGGTAAATGTTTTCTCCGCCGCGGATGATCATGTCCTTAATGCGACCGGTGATCCGGTAATACCCGTCTTTCGTTTTCACGGCCAGATCGCCCGAGTGCAGCCAGCCATCCTTGTCAATAGCTTTGGCAGTGGCCTCGGGATTGTTGTAATACCCTTTCATCACATTGTATCCCCGGCAACAAATTTCGCCCTGTACTTCGGGCTGGCATTCCTCACCTGTTTCCGGATCAAAGATCTTAACCTCCACTCCCGGGTAATTGGTTCCAACAGTAGTGGCCCTTATTTCCGGGGGATCGGATACCCGGGTAGCTGTCATGCCCGGAGATGATTCGGTAAGGCCGTAAACGATGATCAGATCATGGCAATTCATTTTAGTCATCACCTGGTTCATGGTTTCAATTGGACACAGCGATCCCGCCATAATGCCCGTACGCAGGCTGCTCAGGTCGAACATGTTGAACATGGGGTGATTGAGTTCGGCAATAAACATGGTGGGTACCCCGTACAAGGCTGTGCACTTTTCTTTCTGCACCGAAGCCAGCACCAGCAGCGGATCGAACTCTTCAACAAACACTATGGTGCCGCCATGGGTGATGATGGCGCACATGGCCAGCACGCATCCGAAACAATGGAAAAGCGGAACGCACACCAGTAACCTGTCGGCCTGTGTATAATGCATGCAGTCGCCCGTGCTCTGTCCACAATTCACAATGTTGTGATGGGTGAGCATGACCCCTTTCGGAAAACCGGTTGTACCCGATGTGTACTGCATATTCACCACATCGTGGCACGATGTATTTTGCCTGGCTTTAAGCAGATCGTCATCAGGCAGGTACGAACCCAGCAAAATCAGTTCATGCGTGTTGTACATGCCCTTGTGTTTCTGGGGACCAATAAACACTACATTTTTCAGTTCCGGGAACCGGCTGCTTGTAAGTTTGCCCCTGACAGCTGTTTTTAATTCAGGCACCAGCTCAAATACCATATTCACATAATCGCTGTCGCGATACCCGTCAATGATACACAGTGTATGCAAATCGGCATCCTGAATGAGGTATTCCAGTTCAGAAAGCTTATAACTGGTATTCACTGTGACCAGGATGGCTCCTATTTTTGCGGTAGCATACATAAAAGTTGACCAGTCGGGTACATTGGTGGCCCAAATACCTACCTTATCTCCGTTTTTAACGCCGATGGCCAGCAATCCTTTGGCAAGCTGATCTACCCGCTGGTTAAACTGGGCATAGGTAAACCTCAGGTTGCGGTCGGGATATACAATAAATTCATGATCGGGGATTTCCCTGGCCCATTTTTCCAGGAGATCGTGCAGGGTATAATCAATCAGATGCATAGTCGTTCAATTTAAAAAGGCACGTAAACCACTCCCAAAATTTTCGCCTGTGGTTCGGATGTTGTTACCAGGTGATCCACAATGGAGTCATAATAAATACTGTCGCCCTGCTCCAGTTCATAAACCGTATTGCCATAATGAATGGTAACCTTGCCCTCCATCACATAAATGAATTCCTCTCCCTCATGCGATGATAAGGCCGAATGGTGTTCCTTGTCGGGTACAATATCCACAATAAAGGGTTCCATATGGCGCCCTGCCTTATTTGGAGCCATTGAATAGAATGAAAGATGCTCCCTGCTCTTATTCTCACGGGTAGAAAAGCTATAAGCCGATTTGCGGTCGCCTATGCGCATGATTGCAGGACCTTCTTTTGCAGTTTCATCAAGCAGGGTACCAATGCGTACCCCTAGTGCCCTTGAGATGCGGATTAGCACACCCAGCGATGGAATAGAAACACCTGTCTCGATCAGGTTGAGCTGATCGGTTGATAATGCTGACCGTGCAGACAGATCCGCCTGGTCAATTTTTTTCAGATTACGGAGTGCAACGATCTTTTCTCCAATAGAATGACTGGTTTGCATAAACAATTTTGGGTTAAATATTTTGTGAAAATAGAAAAAGTAAGGAGAAGGAAGAAAAAAATAATCATAAATTAGCTAAAATTTAAAAATCAAACCAACATGGGTATAGCACTTATCGTAATTCTGGCAGTCGTGGTATTGCTGATAATCGGACTTTACAACAGGCTTGTAAAGCTTAGAAACAGCCGTGAAAATGCATTTGCGGATATTGATGTTCAGCTGAAACAGCGACTTGACCTCATTCCCCAGCTGGTGGAAGCAGTTAAAGGCTATATGAAACATGAAAGCACAGTACTTACCGATATTACCAATGCCCGAACCAATGCAATGCAGGCAAAAACCATCAATGAGAAAATTGCTGCTGAAAACCAGGTTTCAACTGCCTTGCAGGGTCTGAAAGTTGCAGTGGAAGCCTATCCCGATTTAAAAGCCAGTCAGAATTTCATTCAGCTGCAGGAAGAGATCTCCGACATTGAAAACAAACTGGCTGCTGCAAGAAGATTCTTCAATTCGGCCACCAAGGAACTCAATAATGCCGTTCAAACATTCCCTTCGAATATCCTGGCCGGTATGTTCGGATTTCAGAAAGAGCCTATGTTTGACCTGGGCACTGAGCGCGCCAGAGCCGAAGAAACACCCAAGCTCAATTTCTAAGACTCATGCAGTTCGTTGGTTTACAATCCCAGATCAGGAAGAACAATTTCAAATCAATTGTGCTGCTCATCCTGTTCCCGGCAGTCATATTTGTGCTGGTATGGCTTTTCATGTTTTTTGTAGGCGGTCAGCAACCCGAGCAGCGGTTTTATTCGACTAACACCAATTTCACAAATCTTATTCCCTGGGTTTCCATTGGTATTCTTGTGTGGTTTACCATTGCCTTTCTTTTTCATACCAACATGATCAAAAAGGCAACTGGTTCCGTTTCTCTTGAAAGAACTCAGAACAAAAGGGTTTACAACCTGGTGGAAAATTTATGCATCGCAGGCGGCATGAAAATGCCTAAAATCAATCTTATTGAAGATGATTCATTAAACGCTTTTGCCAGCGGTATTAATGATTCCTCTTATACCGTTTCCCTTTCAAGAGGCATCATCAATAAGCTGAACGATGAGGAACTGGAAGCTGTCATTGCGCATGAACTCACACACATCCGCAACAGAGACGTAAGGCTTCTGATTGTGTCCATCATTTTTGTGGGCATATTTGCCTTCCTTACCGAAATGCTGATGCGTTCTATCCGGTTCGGAGGAGGAGGTGGCAGCAGCAGTGGCAAAAAAGGCGGCGGCAGCATCATACTTGTTGCGCTGTTGCTGGCCGCTGTAGGCTACCTGCTGTCGAGTCTGTTCCGGTTTGCCCTTTCCAAGAATAGAGAATATCTGGCCGATGCCGGATCAGCTGAAATGACCCGGAATCCGCTGGCACTGGCATCAGCTCTTGAGAAAATTTCATCCGATTCACGAATTGAAGCCGTAAAACAAAAGGACGTCGCCCAGCTTTTCATCGACAATCCGCAGGAAAAGCCCAAAAGTATGAACCTGAATTCCCTGGCTGTCATTTTCTCTACGCATCCGCCTATTGAAAAGCGGATTGCCATACTCCGGCAGCTTTAAAGTATTATCAAGCAGTTACCTGATATCTGCATGGTATTCCTGTAACGATTTGACTTTATATTCGCCTTCCTTCCGGTCTTTAATACCTTTGGTTGCTGCAAGGGCCGCAGATGTTGTGGTTATGTAAAGCACCTTGTGCTTGATGGCATTTTTACGAATGTAGGAATCGTCATATTCACTCATTTTTCCGGCAGGCGTGTTGATCACCAGGTTGATTTCTCCGTTTTTGATGGCATCTACAATGTTGGGCCGGCCCTGGTAAACCTTTTTGATCACTTCGGAATCAATGCCGTGCTCCTTCAGGAATTTCTGCGTTCCACCGGTGGCCAGAATCCGGAACTTCATATCGCTGAAATTCCGGGCAATTTCAATGATCTTCTCCTTATCGCGATCGGCAATTGTAATCAACACGGTTCCTTCAACAGGCAGACTGGTTTGTGTTGCCTCCTGAGATTTGAAAAATGCCATGCCAAAGGTATCGGCCAAACCAAGAACCTCTCCGGTGGAGCGCATTTCAGGCCCCAGTAGCGGATCTACGTTGGGAAACATGTTAAAAGGGAAAACAGCCTCTTTCACACCAAAATGGCTGAAATGCTTTTCCTTCAGATCAAATGTTGCCAGCTTCTTTCCAAGCACCAGTTCTGTGGCAATACTGGCCATGGATACATTGCATACTTTGGAAACCAGGGGGACAGTCCGGGAAGCCCGGGGATTGGCTTCAAGAATATATACTTTGTCTTCGTATATGGCATATTGAATGTTCATCAGCCCCACCACCTTCATTTCAATAGCAATTCGGCGGGTATATTCCTTAATGGTTTCTACATGCTTTTCGGGAATAATAACCGGAGGAATCACACAGGCTGAATCTCCCGAATGGATGCCGGCATATTCAATGTGCTGCATCACCACCGGTACAAAGGCGTCGGTGCCATCGGAAAGAGCGTCGGCTTCAGCCTCTATGGCATCTTCAAGAAATTTGTCAATCAGTAGCGGACGGTCGGGTGACACATCTACGGCAGCTTTCACATATTGCTCCAACATTTCTTCATCCAGCACTATCTTCATGGCCCTGCCGCCAAGCACATAGGAAGGACGTACCATTAACGGGTACCCTATTCTAGCGGCAATGGCAAGGGCTTCCTCCAGGGTGCTGGCCATACCTGATTCAGGTTGCGGAATAGCCAACTTTTCCATCACATGCCGGAACCGGTCGCGGTCTTCTGCCAGGTCGATGGTTTCAGGAGTGGTTCCCAAAATTTTCACACCGGCTTCAGCCAGTTCCTTTGCCAG
>CAYTNC010000136.1:4805-6698 GCA_964438935.1 uncultured Bacteroidales bacterium | reverse complement strand
CCGGTTCTTCCAATGCGGTGGATATAACTGTCCATATTCTGGGGTTGCTGGTAATTAATCACATGCGACACATTAACAATGTCCAGGCCCCTTGCTGCCACATCAGTAGCAACCAGTACACTGATCTTTTTGTTTTTGAATGCCTCAAGTGCGTTGATTCTGTAATGCTGTGATTTGTTGCCGTGAATTTCGTCGGCTCTGATACCAGCCTGGCGCAGATTTTTACATATCTTACTTACCCAACGCTTGGTATCGGCGAAAATCAGCACTTTTTCAAAATCCGGATTCCGGACCAGTTTCAGCAGCATTTCCATTTTATTCTCACCTTCCGCAACCCTGATGATCTCCTGATCAATATTGTCGCCGCTGATGTTGCTGTTTTGTAAACGCACCTCAACAGGTGATTTTAACAATTTGCTGATCAACGCCTTCTGACTTTTGTTTTCAGTGGCAGAAAATAGAATGGTTTGTTTCCGGTTTCTCATTCCTTCAACGATTTTTAGAATTCCCGGCGCAAATCCCATATCTAGTAACCGGTCAAATTCATCGAGCACCAGAGTTGAAAAATTTCCAAGTTCAATGGCCCTTTGCTGAACCATATCCTGTATACGACCGGGTGTTCCAATAATTACATGATTGGGTTTTCGCAGCTTCATGAGATCTTTTCTCACATCAGTGCCACCAATAAGGCTTTCGCTATATAACCTGAGTCCTGAGGTAATACTTTTAAATTCCGTTTCAATTTGCAGTGCCAGCTCACGGGTAGGTGAAATAACCAGTATCTGGTTTGCAGGGTTTTTGCCCAACAAGTTGTGTGCCAATGGAATTAGGAACGCTCCTGTTTTTCCTGTTCCTGTTTGAGCCAGGCCCATCAAATCAGCCCCCTTAAGAATGGGTTCAATTGATCTGTCCTGTATTTCGGTTGGCGCCACATAACCTTTTTGCAGCAAATTGGCAATGATGGATTGGTTTACAGGAAGATCCTGTATGGCACGGTATGATATATATTGGGTTTCAATAACAGGCTGTGCTTTTTTTACGAATAAACCGGCATCCAGCAACTTCTTGCTGACTTGCTTCTTTTGTGCTGGCTTATTTCTGAATGAGTTAAATCTTTGTTGTCCTTTTGTTTCCTTTTGTGCGTACTTCATTTTAAATAAAGAATTTGGTTAAATAATAAAAACAACATTATTAACCAAATTTCAATAAAATGGAGTAATGTATGTTTCCGAAAAAATTCTAGCGGGAATGAATTCAATTCAATAACTATTGCTAAAAAACTTTGCGCAAAGATAATGAATAATTTGAATCTTAAGATTTTATTTGCGACAATGCAGATTTTATGCCATCTTTGTAATACCAGGGATAAGTGAAACCGCCCAATGCCAGGTGAAGTACAAAAATCGATGAGTAATAAACTGAACCAGATTGTTAACCAACTAAAGGGTTACTTTGGACTTTTTCTGAGCATTACCTTTGGCATTTTCCTGTTCGTCCTGTTCTTTCAACCATTTCCAATCGACAGGCTGGAGTTCAATGACAGGCTTATTTTCGTTGCCGGACTTGGTGCCATCATCTTTTTCCTGATGGTAATGGAGCGAATACTGTTTGCCGTAATGCTCCTAAGTGAAAAAACAGAAAATACCAATCCCGCCTGGCTGATTTTCATCAGAGGATTTACCCTGTTTGTATTGAGTTCTGTTGCTTTTGCTTTTTATTTGAGGTTTGTGGGCAAAGTTCATATTTCATTTTACATCATGGTCAAAGCATCATTGATTTGCATGGTGGCACCTGTGGTACTTAGGCTTTATGACTTTATAAATGAGTTGAAGTGCAAAAATACGTTGCTCATTCAGGAAAAGAAGGCTGTACAAAATTTGATTGAAAGGTATG
>CAYTNC010000136.1:0-4705 GCA_964438935.1 uncultured Bacteroidales bacterium | reverse complement strand
AATACGTTGCTCATTCAGGAAAAGAAGGCTGTACAAAATTTGATTGAAAGGTATGAAGACAGTACCCTGAGCAAAACCATTGAATTCGCTTCGGAATCCGGAACAGAGGTCTTAAAACTGGGGGTTGCGGACCTTGTTTTCATCAGGTCGGCCGACAATTACGTGGAAATTATTTACCTGGAAGCTGAGGCTTTTAAGAAGAAACTGATTCGAAATACCATGAAAGGTATGGAGCAGCAGGTAAAAGAACTCCCTAATTTTGCGCGTTGTCATCGTACCTGCATTGTGAATCTCCGTTTTGTTGAAAAGCTGGAAAAAGACCAGGACAGTTATTATATTGCGCTCAACGGATATGATGAGCGCATCCCGGTGTCACGCCAGTACCTACTGAAAATCAAGGAAATGCTTTAAACGGGGACGAATGCCGGCCGCCCCAATCCGCTATCATTTATCACATTTCAATGCCGGTTTTCTCCTGAAACCCTTTATTGGCCACATTTTGATTTACTTCACCGTTTTGGAAGTGTAATTTTGTGTTGCTTATTACAAGCAACCACTAAAACCTTTCCAAATGAAAATTTTATTGATTTATCCGAAGTATCCCGACACCTTTTGGAGTTTTAAGCATGCGTTGCGGTTTATTTCAAAGAAAGCTGCCATACCCCCGCTTGGACTAATTACAGTATCGGCAATGCTGCCAGAAAGCTGGCAGAAAAAGTTGGTAGATATGAACACCAGTGAGCTGTATGATCAGGATATCATCTGGGCCGATTATGTTTTTTTAAGCGCCATGTACATCCAGAAAGAATCGGTGGATAGGGTGATTGACCGGTGTGTGAAAAACAAGGCGAAAATAGTAGCCGGAGGTCCGCTTTTTACCCAGGACTACGAGAATTACCCCCAGGTTGATCATTTTGTGCTGAATGAAGCTGAAATCACCTTGGCACCTTTTATTCAGGATATTGAAGATGAAAAAAAGCCTGAACGAATTTACCAGACAACTGAATATGCAGACATTACCAAAACACCCGTTCCCGATTATCATTTGTTGTCGCTTAAGCATTATGCCACAATGAGTCTGCAAATCACACGGGGTTGTCCGTTTGCTTGCGACTTCTGCGAAATCACCTCGTTACTCGGGCACAAGGTAAGAATGAAAGATACCAGCCAGGTATTGCGTGAAATGGATGCTCTTTACAAATTAAACTGGAGAGGTACGGTTGCAGTGGTGGATGATAACTTTATCGGTAACAAACGTGAAATAAAAGAGAACCTGTTGCCTGCCATGAAGCAATGGATGAAGGCACATCAATATCCGTTTTTGTTCACCAGCCAGGTTTCCATTAACCTGGCCGATGATGATGAGTTGTTGTCAGAAATGGTTAAGGCAGGGTTTGGATCAGCATTTATCGGTATTGAAACCCCCGATGAAATATCGCTGCATGGTTGCCATAAGGTTCAGAACGAGAACAGGGATCTGCTGGGCGCTGTCAAAAAAATCCAACAGGCAGGTATCGACGTCTCTGCCGGGTTTATCATAGGCTTTGACAGTGATACGCATACCATTTTTCAACGGCAAACCGATTTTATACAACAGAGCGGAATTGTATCAGCCATGGTGGGGTTGCTTAATGCGCCTAAAAACACCAAGCTGTATCAAAGACTTGAGGCAGAAAACCGGCTTACCGTGGACGCTACAGGCAGCAATACCGATGGTTCCATGAATTTTGTTCCTGCAATGGATGAACACATCCTTATGAATGGCTACAAATCGGTAATTCAAAGCATCTACGCTGTAAAACCTTATTACCAGCGATTGCGCATGTTTCTTCGAAATTACCGGCCACGCAAGGCACGGCCAAAAAAGGTGGGATTTGCCGGTGTGAAAGCTTTACTAAAAACAATAATCGTCATTGGCATGATCAACCGCGGCAGGTTTGAATACTGGAAAATGCTTGCCTGGACACTCTTCAGGAGGCCTGCCTTATTCATGGATTCTATGACCTACGTGGTGTATGGGTATCACTACAGGAAGGTATACGGGTTGAATCGGACGCCTGCATGAAATGCTGCTGCAAATAATACCCGGAGGAAAGATGTTTCCAGATGAAAGCCTGTAGTAGCACATTGTGAATCATCCGCCCATAAACAGACTTTTGCCGGCAAATTCAGGGTCGCAGGTAAGATTTACCCTAAGTTTCCTGAAACCTGCTTCATCACCCGGAGTGGGTATATGAGTTAAATGCACCTCGCATCCCTGAAGGTATTTCAGATTTTCGAGCGCCATTTGCGCTGCAGGATTAGATAAAGCGCTAATTCCCAGCACAATTAAGGTTTCATCCACATCCAGGCTTACCATTTTACCATTGAGGATGTCCTTTTTCAGATGCGTTACCGAGTCAATCAGGCTCTGAGGTAACAGATGCATATTATCGGGCAAGCCGGCCAAATGCTTACTTGCATTCAAAATCAGGCTGGATGCTGCATGCAGCAAACTGGAGTTTTTTCCAGTGATGATGGACCCATCACGCAACTCCATGGCAGCCCCACAGAACACTCCGGCATTTCCCTTACCCGAGTTTTCAGCATTCTTTGCAGCCTCCCGCGCAGGCCAAACCACCTTGCGGTCGATTATTCTGGCACCTGCCTTTTTCATGATCCTGTTGATGTGATCCAGGGAATCTCTTTCGGTCAATCCCAGTGCATATTCCACGGCACACCTGAAATACCTGCGAATAATCTCCTGATGCGAAGCTTCTGACACGATATCATCATTAATAATTCCTGCACTGGCCCGGTTAACACCCATGTCGGTTGGCGACCGGTACATGGATTCCCCGCCGGTAATTTTTTCGATAATGCGTTTAAGCAGGTGGAATGCTTCAATATCGCGGTTGTAATTAACTACCTCAACCTGGTAAGCTTTCAGGTGATGCGGGTCAATAAGCACTTCATCCTTCAGATCTACGGTAGCTGCCTCATAAGCGATATTCACCTTATGGTTGATGGGCAGATCCCAGATAGGAAAGGTTTCGAACTTGGCATAGCCTGCTTTCATACCTCTTTTATATTCGTGGTATAAATTACACAGGCATGTGGCCAGTTTACCGCTTCCCGGTCCCGGACCGGTTACCACCACAATCGGTTTTTGGGTTTCAATATACGCATTGACACCGTATCCCTGGTCGCTGACTATCAGGTCCACATCAGTCGGATACCCCTTGGTGGGATAATGCAGGTAAACTTTAACGCCCCGCTGCACCAGTTTGTTTTTGAACACCCGGGCAGGTGACTGGTTCTCGTACAGAGTAATTACCACAGCTGTGATATCGAGACCCCATTCCCTGAAATCGTCGATGGTTTTCAGGGCATCCACATCATATGAAATGCCAAAATCGGCCCGCAACTTCTTCCTCTCAATATCACCCGCGTTTATACAGAGAATGATGTCAACCTGATCTTTAAGCTTTTGCAACAACCGCATTTTCACGTTTGGGTCGAAGCCCGGTAGTACCCTTGCCGCATGATAATCATACAGGATTTTGCCTCCGAATTCGAGGTATAACTTATCGTTAAAACGACCTACCCTTTCAGTTATGGCCGCCAGCTGCTCCTTCAAATATTTCTCATTGTCAAATCCAATGCGATCTGAACCTTTCATTATACCCCCATATTGTTAACATGAATTATTTGATAGAAACATCAATATTAGCAATTTTTTCGGTGTACCGGAATCATGTTCGCAGAAAAAGATTTTCAAAGCCTGGGTATTTCAAATAATAATTTACCGACAAACCAGTTTTAAGTATTTTTGTATCAAAACAATTCAATTTTCGTATAATCGTTAATCAGGTTGTTCTTTTCTACCCTGATGAAAATTATGTTTCAGGCAAAATTAACTAACCAACTAACAACACCATGAAAACCCCAAACAACCGCTTTCTGAAGCGCACATCGTTGTTACCGGCGCTGGCAGTCCTGCTTTTTTCAGCATTCGCATCACTGCAAGCCCAGCAGCAACCACTGATTATTGATCACAACTGCACCAATCTCAAAGCAGTGCCCACGGTATGGATTGACCAGGCCAAATCAGATCTTCATATCGGATACGGGCATACTTCACATGGCCACCAAATTATTGGCGGACTTGATGCCATTGCTGCATTTTATGATGACGGGAATTACGAATACAGTCACGCCGATACCGAAGGAAAACTTCATTTGTTTGAAGGCTGTGGGTATTGCGATGACGGTGAACTCATTTACGACCTGAGTCATGAAGAACAATGGTATCCGTCAGTTAAGAAATACCTGATCGATCATCCTGAATGTAATGTAATCATGTACTCGTGGTGTGATATTAACGGTCATGACATCGATTACTACCTGGAGCGTATGGATTCGCTGGTTGTAAAATACGGACCCGGCGGAACTGATCCCCGCGAAGATGTTTACTTTATATATATGACCGGCCATGCAAACGACGGAAGCTCGTGTGAATGGACCCACAATGCCAACCAGAAGATACGAAATCACTGCAAGGCCAACAACAGGATACTTTTCGACTTCAATGACATTGAAAGCTGGAACCCGGATGGGGAGTATTTTGGTGATGGTGATGCCCAGGGCAATTACACGGGAATCCATCAGCTCAATGATGATATTTCCTACAACAAAACCGGCGGCGGAAGAGGCAACTGGGGTA
>CAYTNC010000135.1:0-6719 GCA_964438935.1 uncultured Bacteroidales bacterium | reverse complement strand
CGCACAAGAAGAATCCGGATGTATTTGAGCTGATCAGGGCCAAATGCAATAAAATTCAGGCTCTTCCCGGAGAAATTGACCACATCTGGAATAACCTGCCTTCAGGGTACTTCAGGGATATGCAAATCATCAAGGAATCCTTTCTCCCGGTTTTCTCTGAGATGCATTCATGCATCGACATGGCTTTTTATGCTGTTGCCAGGATCACACCCGTTGAGGACATCCTCACTGACAGCCGCTATCAGCATATTTTTTCGGTTGAGACGGTTAATAAGCTGGTAATGAGCGGCATTCCTTTCAGGGAAGCCTACCGTAAGGTTGCCCTGCAAATACAGGAAGGCGCCTACCAACCGGACAAGGAAGTGGTTCACACACACGAAGGAAGTCTGGGCAATTTATGCAATACCGAAATTGCCGCTAAAATGGAACAGGTCCTGGGCATGTTTCACTTCGAAAAGAAGGAAAAGGCATACCAGGATCTTTTAAAAAGAAATGATGGGAAATAAGAAAACCATAGTCATCCGGGTGGAAATATCCACTTTGCTGGGTCCCAACGGTAAAATCAACCCCAAAAAGATGGATCGCCTGGCCATGGTGATTACCAATTTGCACAACAGCGGAAAGCAAGTACTTGTGGTTTCTTCCGGAGCCATTGTGCTTGGCGCTGAAAAACTGAAACTGCATAACCTGCCCGACAACCTGGTTGATCTTCAGGCCACGGCCGCTGTTGGGCAAGCCGAACTGATCCGTTGTTACCAAAGATACTTCGACGACTACAACCAGATCATCGCCCAGGTGCTGCTTACCAGCGATATCATCGAATACCCGCAACGTGTTGAAAATACCCGGAACACCTTCACTACCTTGCTGGATATGAGCATAATTCCCATTATCAACGAGAACGACCCGATATCTACTTCAGACATAGAATATGACGACAATTACCCCCTTGCGCGGATTGTTGCCGGCATAGCCCGGGCTGAATTCATTGTCATCAAAATGGACCTCAACGGGAAATACCTGATTGTTCCCGCTGGCAATTATACGGCCCAGGTGGTGGATGGGGAAACAGAGCTTCAGGAAAAAATTGATTCCTTCTGTGAGCTTTCCGCAACGGGTGAAACCACCGGAAATATGAATTTTCCGGCTTCTATCGGAGATATTGTTTTTAACAACTGAATAAAACAGTCAAACACGTTATCATGAATTACAGGGAGGTACTTAAATACAAACGCAGGATCGTGGTTAAGGTTGGAACGTCATCGCTGTCCTACGCCAACGGACGGATGAATTTCCACAGCATCGCGAAACTGGCCTACGTGTTGAGCGCAATTCGCAGACAGGGAACCCAGGTTATCCTGGTTTCTTCGGGTGCTATTGGAGTGGGAGCTGGAAGGCTGGGATTGACCAAAAGACCGCAGGAACTTGCCAGAAAACAGGCATTGGCTGCTGTGGGACAGGCCGAACTGATGAAGATTTATCAGAAGTTTTTCGAAGAATACAATCAGATTGTAGCACAGGTGCTGCTTACGAAGGATGTGGTGGAAATTCCCTCCCGGAATCAGCATGCCCAAAGTACCCTGATCAAACTGCTTGAAAAAGACATCATTCCCATTATCAATGAGAATGATACTATTGCTACCAATGAAATTGAATTCGGAGATAACGACACACTTTCTGCCATAGTAGCCTCACTGGTTGAAGCCGACCTGCTTGTCATGCTTTCGGATATTGACGGGCTGTACAATGCTGATCCCAGGTCTGATACGCACGCCGAAATGATTCATTCGGTTCTTGAAATAACCCCTGAATTGGAGCAGCAGGCCTCCGGGGCAGGTTCTTCATTCAGCACAGGCGGTATGATCACCAAGATCTCGGCTGCAAAAATATGCCTGAAGCAGGGAATCGACTGCCTCATTACCAGTGGTTCCGACCCGGCCATCCTGTTTGACATACTCACAGGTAAGGAAGTAGGTACCCATTTTGTTGCACATAAAGAAAATTCAACCCATCATGCCTGATTTGAAAGAGACATTAACAAATATGGCCGGTAAGGTGAAAGTGGCTTCACGTGAACTTGCCAAAGCCAACACGGCTTTAAAGGACAAAGCCCTGAAGTTTATTGCCGAAGAAATAGATGCCAACAGAAAGGCCATTTTAGCAGAAAACCGGAAAGATATATTGGCTGGTCAGGAAAAGCGACTGTCGGAAGCTTTCATTGACAGGCTCACCCTGAATGATAAGCGGATTGACGGTCTGATCAGTGTGCTTCATGATGTGATCAACCTGAAAGATCCGGTAGGGGAGATTTTCAATATGAACGCGCTTCCAAACGGATTAAAGGTTGGTCAGATCAGGGTGCCCATTGGCGTGATCGCCATTATTTATGAATCACGACCCAACGTTTGCATTGAAGTAGCAGCCCTTACCATAAAATCAGGCAATGGCGTTATCCTGCGCGGCGGGTCCGATGCCATTCATTCGAGCCTGATCCTTGCAAAGCTGATCAGAAACGGGTTGAAAAAAGCCGGTCTTCCGGAAGATGCCGTAGCCATGATTGACAATACAAACCGGGAATCAGTGCTTGAGCTGGTTAAACTAAAAGACTTCATAGATGTTATTATACCCAGAGGAGGCCTTCAACTGATCCGTCTGGTCGAGGAGAACTCCATCATTCCTGTAATCCGTCACGACATGGGTATCTGTCATACCTATGTAGACGAAATGGCCAATCTGGATATGGCAAAAGAAATATGCTATAATGCCAAAGTTCAGCGTCCGGGTGTTTGCAATACCATGGAAACCCTTCTTGTTCATCACAAGGTGGCTGAAGAATTTTTGCCTTTAATGAAAAAGGCCTATGATCAGGCAGGTGTCCGACTGAAGGGTTGCACAAAAACCCGGAAGATACTCCCGGCAGCAGAAGAAGCCACAGAAGAAGATTGGCGTACCGAGTATCTGGATCTGATACTTTCTGTTAAGGTTGTGGAAAATCTGGACGAAGCCATTGACCACATTAATAATTACAGTTCGCACCATTCCGATGCCATTGTTACCGACAGCTATGAAAAAGGTATGCGCTTTATCAACGAAGTTGATTCGGCTGCCTGTTTCATCAATGCATCCACCCGTTTCAGCGATGGTAATGAATTCGGATTGGGCGGCGAAATGGGAATCAGCAATCAGAAACTTCATGTAAGAGGACCTATGGGACTTAAAGACCTCATGGCTCCGAAATACATCATTTTTGGAAATGGCCAGGTGAGAACCTGACCTCAATGTATTATTAACCGTAAATCTAATTTACCATGCAACCACTTAATGAATTCATGCAGAAGCTTGAGGAATTAACCGTCAATGCTTCACAAATCGACAAGGATCTCTTTGAAACCTACAATGTCAAAAGAGGACTCAGGAACCAGGATGGTTCAGGCGTACTGGTAGGGCTTACCAACATCGGTGACGTAGTTGGATATGAAAAAAAGGAGAACCAGATTATTCCCTGTGATGGAAGGCTTTACTACAGGGGAATCAACGTGGAGGATCTGGTGCATGGATTTCAGAAGGACAAAAGGCATGGCTTTGATGAAACCGTATACCTGTTGCTCACAGGCCGGCTTCCGTCAAAGGATGATCTGGATCTGTTCACTTCCTATATGGCCGGCCACCGCGATCTGCCAAACGCTTTTGTTAACCTCATCCTTTCGTTCCGGGGCAAAAACATAATGAACATGCTGACCCGTTCGGTACTGGTAATGTACACACAAGATGATGAAGCAGAAAACTATTCACACATCAACCTGCTGAAACAATCGCTGAACCTCATCGCCAAGTTTCCGGTAATTGCAGCCTATGTTTATTTTGGATTCCGCCACACCTATCAGCGAAAATCACTGATATTCCGGCATCCGGATCCTTCGCTGAGTACTGCCGAAAATTTTCTGTACATGCTCAAGGGCGAGAATTACAGCAGGCTGGAAGCCGATATACTTGACCTGGCACTTGTGCTTCATGCCGAGCATGGTGGTGGTAATAACTCCACCTTTGCCACCCGTGTAATCAGTTCAGCCGGAACCGATACCTATTCGGCCATATCTTCCGGACTGGGTTCACTCAAAGGATACCTGCATGGCGGTGCCAATCTTCAGGTGGAGGAGATGATGAAAGACATCAAGAAAAATGTAAAGGACTGGAACAACAAACAGGAAGTCCTTGAATACCTGAAGAAAATCCTTAAGGGAGAAGCAGGTGACGGATCAGGTAAGATTTATGGCATAGGACATGCCATCTATACACTGTCAGACCCCAGGGCAATACTGTTGAAGGATAAAGCACGGGAGCTGGCAGGTTCCAAAGGAAAAACCGATGAGTACCTGCTTTATGAAGCCATTGAAGAACTGGCTCCCGAAGCGTTTGCAAGCTTCAAGGGAGGCAATTCCAAGGTGATCAGCGCAAATGTCGACTTCTATTCCGGTTTCGTATACAAGTGCATCGACATTCCCAAGGAACTGTTTACACCCATTTTTGCCATTGCCCGTATGGCAGGCTGGTGTGCACACCGCCTCGAAGAAGTGACCTTTGCTTCCCGAAGGATCATCAGGCCCGCTTATAAAAATATTTTTGGCAGGGTGGATTATGAACCCATGGAAGAAAGACAGTAATATTCTGATTTGCCCTATTAATTTTGGGGTAAGTTTGGATAAAATACAATATTATTATACATTTGCCTCAATAATTTCAGAGTATGATGATAATATTCAATAATATTAATAATAAAAAACTTCAACATTGTTGAGGATGGTATACTAATGTAGTTTCAAAAGGCCATTCTCAATAAAGGGGATGGCCTTTTTCAGTTGGATTAATTAACACAAACATATATGACGAGTTACGGATTGCCAGAAAAGAAAGGATTGTATGATCCTTCCCAGGAACATGACAGCTGCGGGATTGGATTTGTAGCACAAATCAGGGGTATCAGATCTCATGAGATCATCCACCGCGGACTGGAAGTATTGGAGAATATGTCGCATCGCGGTGCCGAAAGTGCAGACAACGTGACCGGAGATGGCGCAGGGATACTGATTCAGCTGCCGCATAGTTTCTTCCTTGCCAAAGGAATCAAGGTTCCGGCCGAAGGTAAGTATGGCGCAGGAATGGTATTTTTTCCACAGGACGTAAAAGAGAGACAGGAATGTGAAAAGATCCTGGTGGATACCGTCACCTCTGAAGGTCTGTGTGTGATAGGTTTCCGTGATGTTCCGGTTGACAGTGAAATACTGGGAGAAATCTCCAGGGCTTCGGAACCATTTATGCGTCAGATTTTTGTTTCGGGCGACTTTGAACCGGATGAACTGGAACGGAAGTTGTATATCGCCCGCAAACAGGCGGAGAATCGTGTCCGTAGTTCAGCCATCCGGAATAAGGAAGCCTTTTATCTGACCAGTTTGTCATCAAAAGTTATGATTTACAAAGGGCTGTTTACATCCCAGCAGCTGCGTCAGTATTTTACTGATCTCCGCGATCAGAAACTGGAAAGTGCCATTGCCCTTATACATTCACGATTTTCAACCAATACCTTTCCCACATGGGACCTGGCACAACCGTTCCGTTTCCTGGGCCATAACGGAGAAATCAACACCATCAAGGGTAACCGGATGTGGATGAATGCCCGTGAAGCCCTTATGAAAACAGGGGTTCTGGGTGAAGACCTGAAAAAGATTTTCCCGGTTATTGAACCCGATAAAAGTGATTCGGCGTCACTCGATAACGTGCTGGAATTCATGGTACTTACCGGAAAATCGCTGCCTCACGCCCTGAGCATGCTGATACCGGAATCGTGGAACGATAAAAATCCGATTCCCGAAAGTCTTAAAGCCTTCTATGAGTACCATTCCACCATTATGGAACCCTGGGATGGCCCGGCATCAATCGTTTTCAGCGACGGGAGATATATTGGCGGCACACTTGACCGGAACGGACTGCGGCCCTCAAGGTATATCATCACCAAAGATGATCTGATTGTAATGGGTTCTGAGGTTGGCGTTCAGCATTTTGCTCCCGGCCAGATCAAGGAAAAGGGCCGGTTGAAACCGGGGAAAATCCTGCTGGTTGACACCCGGTTTGGCATCATTGTCCCCGATGATGAATTAAAAAGGCAACTCACCGAAAGAAATCCCTATTCAAACTGGCTGAAGGAAAACCGCATTGAACTTTCAGACATTATGGTTAAAGAGCGGATTCCCACAACACTGGGTGAGCTGCACAATACCTACATGAAGGTTTTCGGTTACAACAAGGAAGACCTGGAAGTGCTTATCAGGCCCATGGCGGTTGACGGTCAGGAACCGGTAAGTTCAATGGGAAATGATACGCCGCTTGCAGTAATGTCTGATAAACCACAACGTTTGTTCAATTATTTCAGACAGCATTTTGCCCAGGTAACCAACCCGCCGATCGACCCGATAAGGGAAGGTCTGGTCATGTCGCTTACCAATTATATCGGGTCGGTTTCCCGTAATTTACTGATTGAATCACCTTCACATTGCAGGCTGATCAAATTCCGAAGTCCCATTGTTACCAATACCGACCTGGGTAAGATCAAGAACCTGGACCAGGAACAATTTTCCCATGTTGTGCTGCCCATGCTTTTTGCGGCTGATTCGGACACCCCGGGGGATACACTTCATAAGGCAATTGAAGAATTGTGCAAAAAAGCT
>CAYTNC010000134.1:2700-6730 GCA_964438935.1 uncultured Bacteroidales bacterium | reverse complement strand
GGTCGCTGCTGCAAGAAAGAAATAATCTCTTCACTCCCTTCTCCTTACTCCCTACCCTGAAACTCCTGTAACTTCTTTTCGCTCCCTCGCTCTCTCTCTCCCTCGCTCCCTCTCTCTCGTCTTGGATCTTGGATCTTGGATCTTTGGTCTTCTTTGTTATCTTGAACTTAATACGGTTTCAATTCCGGCAGTTACAATTTCTTTATCTTAATATTCTTGAACCACACTTCGTCGCCGTGATCCTGAAGCAGGATGTGCCCTTCGGCTGCTTCGCCAAAGGCCGGCCAGATCGAATATTTGCTATAGTTTACCAGGGCCTTCCACATCTGGGTGCCGCGCTCGTACTCAATTATCTTGATGTCGTTAAGGTAATGTTCCACCTTCTGGTCGCGCACGATGATTTTGGCGGTGTTAAAAAAGCCTTTTCTAAAGGGCTTATTTTCGGGTGCAGGAATCAGGTCGTAGAGCGAACCCAGTGTACGGTTGCCTTTTACACCTAACTTGGCATCGGGATGTTTTTGGTCGTCGAGAATCTGGAATTCGCAGCCGATGGATGACCCGGCACCCTGGTTCAGTCCGGGATCGACAAAATACTTAATACCACTGTTGGCCCCCTCGGTAATTTGGAAGTCAACAGTCAGTTCGAAGTTGCGGTATTTGTCGATGGTAATTATGTCGCCACCATTGGTCGATTCGCCACCAGTAGATTTCGCCACTTTGAGTATCCCGTTCCCGATTGACCATCCTTTTTCGGGGAAGCCTTTCAATTTCGCCCCACGCCAGCCTTCGCTGGTTTTACCATCCCAAAGCAGGCTCCAGCCATTTGCCTTTTCTTCGTCGGAAAGGGTATTGTCGATGCAATTAGCCTGATAAATCTCTTTATTGTAAGGGCGGGCTACTTTTTGCAATTCTTCGGTACAGATGCGGATATTTTTCCATTGGATGGTTTTTCCCTCCTGTTCGGGGTTGCCGATCGAGTGGACCTGTAGGGCAATAAAACCCGAAGCAGTGGTGTTGTCGAGGATATTGGCACAGGCCACATCGTTCAGCCAGGTGCGTATGTGGTTGCCGATGGCTTCGATCCTGACTTTGTTCCACTCGCCCGGTTTGAAGGCGCTTTTGGCGGCGGGGTTCTTGTCGAGCGGGTAAAGCCAGCCACGGCGTGCCTCGTCGTAAAGGCCCCCGCTCCAGGCACGTGCCGAGGGGTCGATTTCGTATTGATAACCATGTACCCTGCCATTGTTGAATTCGGCCAAACTGTTACTCCTGAATTGGATGCCTGAGTTCAGGCCCGGATCAACCTTGAATTCCAGTTCAAGGATAAAATCGCCAAAGTTCTTTTCGGTGGCCAAAAAGGTATTGGGAGTATTTATTTTTGAAATTCCGGTTATGATCCCGTCGTTTACCTGGTATTCGGCTGTGCCATTTAATTTTTTCCAGCCTTTAAGGTTTTTACCATTGAAAAGCATTTCCCATTTTTCCTGCGCGAAGGTAGGCAAGGCCACCATAAGGGCAAACAGTACAATAAAGTTCTTGGTTTTCATTTGTTGATCGATTAATTATTCATTTTCAAGTTTTCGTATTTACCTGCGGTTATGATGTTCCATGATTTGAGCCTTGATTTACAAACGATAAAACTCTTTCCATGCTTCACGAGGCTCTGCGCCGATCAACAACTGATTGGCAACCTGGTTATTAGTGATTTTCTTCGTATTGCGGTCGAACTGCAATTGTGCATTTAACTGTTGGGCTAGAACCCCCAGGCAAAATACCTGACACAGTGGCCCGGCAATGCTAAATGGTGAGCGGGTTTTTTCTATCCCTTTGCAAGCCAGCAGAAAATTCTCGAAATGATTCGAAGAGCTTTGCGGAACCTCAGGCAGAATGGACTTCATCTCTTTTTCCTTCTCGTCAGGGATAATAGATAAGGTAGAACCATGAGATCCACCCTTAAAGGTAAGTTCTTTGCTATAGATAATTTTCCCCGGATTCAGTTTCGACGGAATTATTTTCCCATCGGACGGGGCCGGTATATTGGGGTCAAGTACAACATTGCCATAACCTGAGGGTACCAGAGGCAGGTTGTCTAAACCATCGTACCAGGTAACATCGCAGGCTGGCATGTTGCCCCTTTCGGGGAACTTGAACTGTATGGTAGAAGAATAGGGAAAGAAGAACGGATTGTGCCCGTTGGCATAAAGCATGTTAACCTCGTTGGGCAAACCCAGGTTGAGGAATTCGTGGGCCGTGTCGAGGATGTGTGCTCCCCAGTCGCCCAGTGCCCCCATGCCGAAATCGTACCAGCAACGCCATTGGCCATTGATGTAATCTTTGTTGTATTCGTGAAATTGCTCGGTTCCCAGCCAGGTATCCCAATCGAGGGTTGATGGTATGGGTTCGCCCTGGGGCATGCTCTTCATGTTCGAGTCGAACTTATGCCACCGGCGCGAATTGTTCATGTGGGCGGTAATGGCAGTTACATCCTTTATAATACCGGCCTCTTTCCATGCCTTGAATTGAAAATAGTTGGCTTCGGAATGCCCTTGGTTTCCCATTTGTGTAACTACACCATACTTGTCGGCGGCACGCATCATCAGCTCAACTTCATTAAAAGTGTGGGCCATGGGCTTTTCAACATACACATGTTTTCCCAGCGACATGGCCAGCATGGTGGCCGGGAAATGGCTGAAATCGGGCGTACCTATGCTTACTGCGTCGATTTGCCCGGCCATTTTGTCGAACATTTTCCTGAAATCCTGAAAACGGGGCGCTCCGGGGAACAGGTTCATGATCGCGAGGGTATGTTCGGCCCCCATATCTGTATCGCACAAGGCCACGATGTTGCAAAGACCGGTCTGGTTAAGCGCTTTGATGATTTCGCCCCCCCGGTTGCCAATGCCTATACAAGCCAGATTTACCTTTTCGTTGGCCCCCACTTTGCGGGGAAGAAAATTATTTGCCGAAAGCTGCGCAATCGACCAGCCCGAGAGCGCTGTTGTAGCACTTATGGCTGTAATGTGTTTCAAAAAATCGCGACGGGATGATGACATTGTTTTCTTTATTAGTTCAATTATATAATAGCTTAATATACATTGTTTTGATCATTTCCGATTTAATATAACTCAAAAATAGAAAATAATCACAGTTGTCCGGGATACATATTAAAGAACTACAAGGCATTTTGCATTGATAGCTCTTGTTTGTAGAATGCTGGTCACCGATACAATTTTTTGCAGGAGAGATGTGGATAATTACTCAAGTTTTAAGTATTAACCCACCCCCACTATACCTCAACCACTCCCTCTGAAATCATGCACTTTACTTCGGCAGCCAGGTTTTCGGGCAATTTACCCTGATGCGATTTCAACTCAATCCGCATGTCGGGAAAGACAACCCTGGAGGATTTTTTGGAGGCATGCTGCTCGGGTACGATCATGCCGCAAATCTCTATAACCGGAACTGCGTGATGAGTAGAGAAATATTTAATCAGGTTTACCGGCTCACTGATTTCACCCTGTCGGGAACTGGTGAATTCAAAGTAAAGATCCAGTTCCGATAAAAGCCTGGACCACTCTTCCCGCGGCTGATCCATCAGCTTATTTACAAAAACCTGTACGATATCTACAACTGAATCCGGATTTTCCAGCTTGAATTCCTTATATGGCTTGTGGGTTGTAAGTATAAAAGAAAACTCTTTCATATCTGATGTATTAGAATTAATAAGTATCGGTTATCAATAACATCAATCTGTCAGAACCATTTGTTAGTCACCCTTCGACAAGCTCTGGGTGACGCGCTTGTCATACTGAGCCTGCCTGGCTGGCAGGCAGGCCTGTCGAAGTATGACTGACATAATTTATTGCCTTCTTTTCTAATGGCTGTATTACTCAGAATGAATGGTTCTGCAAACTATATTTGTGATTACCGACAGTCAATTTTTGTTTTTCTAAGTTAACCGTTTTTACTGAATCTCATCGCTGTTTCTGATCTGCACCCTTCGTATTTTTCCGCTGATGGTTTTAGGAAGCTC
>CAYTNC010000134.1:0-2690 GCA_964438935.1 uncultured Bacteroidales bacterium | reverse complement strand
GTCCCTACGGGGACTTAATGAACGTTAATATTTTCAACTTCTACCAATATTTAACCTCTACGAGGTTTGAACAAAGTGCCAAAGGCACGAAATATCGGTAGAAAAGAAATTTAATGCATCAATAAAAGTCCTGTAAGGACGATATATTGAAATCTGTCAAAGTAAAACTAAGTTAACCGTTTTTACTGAATCTCATCGCTGTTTCTGATCTGCACCCTGCGTATTTTTCCGCTGATGGTTTTAGGAAGCTCAGTGACAAATTCAATAATTCGCGGGTATTTATAGGGCGCCGTTACCTTCTTCACATGCTCCTGCAATTCTTTTACCAGTTCCTCACTGGGATGATAGTCTTTGGTAAGCACCACGGTGGCCTTCACAATCTGCCCCCTATCGGGATCCGGAACCGCGGTAATGGCACATTCCATAACCGCCGGATGTTCAATAAGTGCACTCTCCACTTCGAACGGCCCGATACGATATCCCGAACTTTTGATCACATCGTCGGCACGGCCTACAAACCAGTAATAACCATCCTCATCACGCCAAGCCATGTCTCCGGTATAGTAAATACCGTCATGCCAAACCTTGCGGGTTAAGGCATCATCGTGGTAATACCCGTCGAACATGCCCAGCGGCTTGTTCTTTGATGTATGAATGATAATCTGTCCCTCATCTCCCGCCTCACATGAATTGCCTTCCTCGTCAATAATGTCAATGGCATAACCCGGAGAAGGTTTGCCCATGGAGCCGGGCCGGGGCTCAAACCAGGGATAGGTGGCCAATGCCACTGTGCATTCGGTCTGGCCATAGCCTTCCATCAGCTTGATTCCCGTTGCATCATGAAACTGCTTGTAAACTTCGGGGTTCAGGGGTTCACCGGCCACCACACAATATTTAAGGCTGCTCAGGTCAAACAATTTCAGGTCTTCCTTGATCAGAAAACGGTAAATGGTGGGCGGTGCGCAAAACGTAGTGACTTTATGTTTTACGATGATTTCCATCAGGTTACGCGGAACAAACTTATCATAATCATAGGTCAATACGGCACTTCCGCTCAGCCACTGTCCGTATAGCTTGCCCCAGGCCGATTTGGCCCATCCCGTATCGGCCACGGTAAGGTGCAAACCGTTATCCATCACATTTTGCCAGTACCGGGCAGTCAGAATATGTCCCAACGGATAAGTAAAAGGTTGATTCACCATTTTGGGCATACCTGTGGTGCCCGATGTAAAATACAACAGCATCGGATCGGTATTTCTGACGGCCTTTTCTCCGGAAGGCCTTGAAAAAACCGGACTTTCCTTATCAATGGCCGAGGTGAAGTGAATGCATCCATCCAGATGGACATCCAGAAATACCACTTTTTGAAGTGAAGGAGACTGTTTCCGGGAAGCGACGATGCGTTCAACCACATCCTGCTCACCAACGCTGACGATCATTTTGATTTCAGCAGCGTTATTGCGGTAAATAATATCCTTTTCCGTAAGCAAATGGGTGGCAGGAATGGCAACGGCGCCTATTTTATGCAGTCCGAGAATGCAAAACCAGAATTCGTATCTTCTTTTCAGGATGAGCATAACCTTATCGCCCTTGCGGATTCCTTCGGAGAGAAAAAAGTTGGCAGCCCGGTTGCTGTATGCACTCATGTCGGCAAAGGTGAATATACGCTCATCACCTTTGTCGTTGCACCACACCATAGCAGTTTTTTCAGGTGCTTGCCTGGCAATCTCATCTACTACATCGAAAGAGAAATTGAAATTATTGGGAACGTCAACCCTGAAATTTTCACAGAAATCTTCGTACGAACTGAAATTGGTATTTTTTACAAATTGATTAAGGATCATAGCAAGAAAGGGTGTTTGAGAAATAATGGTGATAAATCTAACAGATAAATTTACATAATCAGGGCCAGAAAAGTTACCGGCTTTCCGTTGATCGCCTTCATCGCATGTTTATGCGATGAGTCGAAATAAATGGAATCGCCCTGGTGCAATTCAATGGCATGGTCTTCAAAATAAATTTCCATGTCACCCTCCAGAATGAAGTTGAATTCCTGTCCCGGATGGGCATTGAATACCGGTTTCGACTCACCCGGCATGGGACTCACTGTTACCAGAAAAGGCTCGGCTTTTTTGTGTATGAAATTATAGGCCAGACTCTCGTAGGCATATTGTTTCATCCGTTCAACATGAACACCATGACCTTTCCGAACCACACAGTATTGATGTAGCCGTGGATTTTCGCCGGTTAACAAAGCCGAAAACTCTACATTCAGCTTCTGAGATATTTTAATCAGGAGCGCCACGGAGATATCCGTTTTTCCGTTCTCAAGCGCCTGGTAATCCGATATGTTCATACCCAGATACGACGCAAGGCTTTCCATGGATATGCCGCTGATATCCCTGAGTGCCCTGATCCGTTGGGCAATCTGTTTAATTTCTTCGTTCATAATTAATGATTTACCAGGTAAACGCCTTCATGTATGATAATTCACGACAAATGTAAAAAAATCCGGAGATATAAAGTTCCTCTTATTCCTCAGTATCCAATCCAGCGACAATCTCCTTAATAAAGGATTCTTTGTCGCTTCGGATTCTCCGGGCAATTGCATGGTTGCGCTCCGAAACCTCAAGGTATTTATTGCTCCAAAGTAACATCTCGAGCAATACCGGGAGCAGGTCTTTTCCCTT
>CAYTNC010000133.1:3334-6738 GCA_964438935.1 uncultured Bacteroidales bacterium | reverse complement strand
TTTGGTTGCTGCTGCCAGCCATGATATCGGGTACCTTTAAAAGACAACTCTATGAAATACCGGTTCATGCTTCACGGTTCAGAATAGCGCAAAAGTAATACAATAATTTACCCGGCGCTATTCACATTAAATCGCTTCGCGATTAAAATAAAATCCATATATCATAGACATACAGAATTACATAAAATCAAGTTGATGCATATACCTGAAGGGGCGCAGGCAGTTTTTAATTAGGTAAGTTAATGGCCATGATCAATGACTCCACTTATTCCCAATTCCGCAGCTTATTAAGCGCCTCCTCCACTTTAACAATTTTTAACACAGAATAATAAATTGTAAATCAATAAATTAACATACCTTAACGAATGGTTCCGGGTACGTATGGCTCAAAAATTGTTACTTTCGCCATGGGTTGCTTAAGAGATAAACAGAATAACCCGGGATGTGATAAATTTTCTGATAATTCAAATGTGATAACTATGGCGGATATTTCTATCCAGATCAGGGAACTGAATGAGAAAATAGAGCGTGAGAGCGCTTTTGTTGAACGAATTGACCAGGAAATCAGGAAGGTAATTGTTGGTCAGAAACATTTGATTGACGGATTGCTGATTGGTCTGCTTTCTGACGGACACGTTCTTCTTGAGGGTGTTCCCGGTTTGGCAAAAACACTGGCAATTAACACATTGGCCCAAACTGTAAATGGCGCATTCAGCCGAATTCAGTTTACTCCCGATTTGCTTCCGGCTGACCTGATCGGAACAATGATTTACAGCCAGAAAAAAGAAGAGTTCCAGGTTAGAAAGGGACCGGTTTTTGCAAACTTTGTACTGGCTGATGAAATTAACAGGTCGCCGGCAAAGGTGCAAAGCGCGCTTCTCGAGGCCATGCAGGAAAAGCATGTTACCATCGGCACCCAGTCGTTTGATTTGCCAAAACCCTTTATGGTGCTTGCCACACAAAACCCCATTGAACAGGAAGGTACCTATCCTTTGCCTGAAGCCCAGGTTGATCGTTTTATGCTTAAAATAGTCATTTCTTATCCTTCCAAAGAGGAGGAAAAACTGATTATGCGAGAGAATATTGCCAGCATATTCCCTTCAGCCAACACGGTAGTTACTACCGACGACATTCTCAAAGCCAGGGAAACAGTGAAGGAAGTATACATGGATGAGAAAATTGAGCAATACATACTCGATATTGTTTTTGCTACAAGATTCCCTACTGATTATAACCTGGCAAATTACGCCAACATGATCAGCTACGGGGCATCTCCCAGAGCCAGTATCAGTATTGCCAAATCGGCCAAAGCATACGCGTTTATCAAACACAGGGGTTTTGTTATTCCCGAAGATGTCAGGGCTGTTTGCTATGATGTGCTGAGGCATCGGATTGGCCTTACCTATGAAGCTGAAGCAGAAAACGTTACCACTGAAGATTTGATCACAGATATTCTGAATAATATTGAAGTGCCCTGATGATGAAGAGCTACATACATATACTGGTTCTCCTGCTGGTTTTCTCAGCTTTTGAAGCGCCCGTTCATGCCCAGAATTATATTGGCATGAAAAAAACTGAGATTGCTGAAATGATGAAGACCAACAATCCACAGTTTAAGCTGGATAAGAGTACAGTTAACAATGATTACAAATACCTGAAGTATGTAGACAAAATCAGTGAACAAACCCTGCTTTTCTTTCTTTCGGAAACGGATGTATGCACCTATGTTCGCAGAATGTGTGACTATTCCAATCTGAGCGACATGATTGGTATGCTTAATACAAGTTACAAGAAAAGCGGAGTGAACACATGGACTTATACCAGCAAGGGCATCCGGTATACCGTAAAACTTGAAGAAGAGGAATGGTATTTCACTATCAGTTTCCGTAAGAATTAGAATAGTTTGAATGGATATTATGGAAACCAATGAACTGCTGAAGCGCGTAAGAAAGATAGAAATTAAGACACGGGGTCTTTCAAAGCATATTTTTGCCGGTGAGTATCATTCCGCTTTTAAAGGCAGGGGAATGGCTTTCAGCGAAGTTAGGGAATACCAGTATGGCGATGATTTCAGAAACGTTGACTGGAATGTTACCGCCCGGTTTAACCATCCCTTTATTAAAGTATTCGAAGAAGAACGTGAACTCACCGTGATGCTGCTGATTGATATTAGCGGTTCAGGCGATTTCGGAACGCAAAGCCGCTTAAAAGCAAACCTGATTACCGAACTGGCTGCTGTTCTTTCGTTCTCAGCCATTCAAAACAACGACAAGGTGGGCGTAATCATGTTCTCCGATCGTATCGAAAGGTTTATCCCGCCCAAAAAAGGCAGAAAACACATCCTGCGAATAATCAGTGAACTGATTCAGTTTAAACCCGAAAGCAAACAAACAAACATAACCATTCCGCTGCGCTTTCTGGTTAATGCTATTAAGAAGCGAAGCACTGTTTTCCTGATCTCTGATTTTATGGATGAGAATTTTGAGGATGCCCTTAAAATTGCTGGCAAAAAGCATGATCTGGTTGGTCTGTGGGTTTATGACATCCGCGAAGCCGGACTCCCCGGAGTAGGGCTGTTGAAGGTGAAGGATGCCGAATCAGGCAAAATTGCCTGGATCAACACAAATAGTGTTGCCTTCCGGAATGCATACCAGCAATTGTTCCGGAAAAAACAGGAGGAAACAAGTGAATTGATGAAGAAGAACGGGATAGATTTTGTACCTGTAGCCTCAGACGAAGACTATGTAAAGCCATTGATGAGGTTGTTTAATAAGCGCACAAGATGATACTTTTCAGGCTGATAATACCGGCAATACTGGCTTTTGTGACCATTACGAATACCAACGCGCAGGAGGTCAGGGTGAGGGCAAAGCTTGATACCAACAAAGCACTCATTGGTGATCAGCTTCATCTCAGGCTCACCCTGGAGAAACCGCCGGCTTTGCAGGTAAACTTTCCGGTTCTTTCCGACAAGCTGTCTGACCATGTTGAGATTGTTAATATTCAAGCGATTGATACTGCTGCTTTTTCGGCAAACTCCATCACCCTGAATCAGGAACTGCTGATTACCGTTTTCGATACCGGATTCTTTGAGATTCCTTCACTCCCCTTTGTTATTATGAACCAGGAATCACCGGATACCATGAATACATTGCCTTTATATTTTCAGGTGTTTTCAGTAAAAGCCGACTCCACCATCAGGGATATCAAGGCTGTTTATAGGGTTCCCCTCGGATTCCGTGATTTCCTGCCTTATTTGCTGCTGCTGACCGGAATCGGATTGGTTGCCTGGCTCCTTTATCTCTACTTTACAAACCGCAAAAGTATCGGAAAGCTGCTGACTACCCGGAATACCTATGAGTCTCCTGATGTGCTGGCACTTAAAGAGCTTGAGCAACTCAGGG
>CAYTNC010000133.1:0-3234 GCA_964438935.1 uncultured Bacteroidales bacterium | reverse complement strand
AATACCTATGAGTCTCCTGATGTGCTGGCACTTAAAGAGCTTGAGCAACTCAGGGTCGATAAACCCTGGATGCATAACCGGGTGAAATATTTTTATATTCGCATCTCTGAAGTGCTACGTGTATATATTGAGCAACGTTTCAATGTTCCGGCCCTTGAGCGAACCACCGATGAAATACTTGAATCATTGCGGGACACGCCATGCAAGGCTTCTGAAATCAGCAGGCTGGCATCGGTTCTGAAACTTGCCGATCTGGTGAAGTTTGCCAAAGCGATACCTGAACCCAATGATAGTGCAATACAGATTGATACAGCTGTGGGATTTGTGGTGGAAACCTCCGGAAGCACGGAACCCGCACCTTCAGAACCCGCTAATGACACAGTGATTATTAACAGCAACAGATCTTCCTGATATGTATAACATTGAGTTTTTACATCCGCGATATTTTTATCTGCTGCTTCTCATGGTGCCGGCGGTTATCTGGTATTTGTACCGGTACAACCGGATTCAGGCCGAACTGAAAATACCTGCTGTCAATCAGATTGAAAAAATCAGGAAGAGCGGCCTGGTCTATCTCAGGCATGTGCCGTTTGTACTCAGGATGCTATCATTTGCACTTCTGGTTGCGGTTCTGGCACGTCCCCAGTCTACCAATAACTGGCAGAATGAGACAATTCAGGGCATCGACATCATGCTGGCTCTTGACATTTCCGGAAGTATGCTGGCAGGTGATTTCTCACCAAACCGGATTGAAGCATCCAAGGATGTTGCTTCCGAATTTGTGGCCGGCAGGCCGAACGATCAGATAGGCATTGTACTTTTCGGAGGAGAAAGCTTTACCCAGTGTCCGCTGACCACAGATCATGCCGTGCTGATCAACCTGTTGAATGAGATTCATGTTGGGGTTATTGAGGATCAGTCAACCGCAATCGGACTGGGCCTGGCCAATGCAGTTAAACGACTCAAGGACAGCAATGCGAAAAGCCGTGTAGTGATACTGGTTACTGATGGTGTTAACAATGCCGGATCGGTTGACCCCTTGACTGCAGCTGAAATTGCTAAAACATTCGGAATCAGGGTATATACCATTGGCGTTGGCACAATTGGCACAGCACCCTACCCGGTGCAGGATATATTTGGCAATATCTATTACCAGCAGATGGATGTTGAAATTGATGAGGGTATTCTGAAGCAGATTTCCTCCATGACAAGCGGAGCCTACTTCAGAGCTACCAACAACCAAAAACTGAAAGAAATATACAGGGAAATTGATCAGCTTGAAAAATCAAAGATAGATGTAAAGCAGTATTCCAAAAAATATGAAGAATTCAGGATCTTTGCGTTCGCAGCTCTGGCGCTTCTTTTCCTGGAGATATTGCTTAAATCTACGCTGCTAAAAACCATCACATAAAAATAATCATCCGGATTATGCTGAATTTTGAACATAAGGAATACCTTTTACTGGCCTTAATTCTGCCGTTGCTGTTTGGCCTGTATCTGCTGTATCATTTCATCCGGAAAAGAGATATTAAAAAAATCGGAAATCCGGAATTGTTGAATTCCCTTATACCGGATTATTCATTTTTCAGAAACTTCCTGAAGTTTATTTTGCTGCTGCTTGCCCTGTTCCTCATCATTATTGCAATATCAGGGCCCCGCTTCGGATCAAAACTGAGCGAAGTGAAACACGAAGGGATCGATATCATTTTTGCGCTGGATGTTTCAAACAGCATGCTGGCTGAGGACATTAGGCCCAGCCGCCTGGAGCGCGCAAAACAGGAGCTTTCCAGGTTGCTGGACAAGCTTGAAAACGACCGTATCGGACTGATTGTTTTTGCAGGAGATGCCTACACCCAGATCCCGATAACTAATGATTATCTTTCAGCTAAAATGTTCCTGTCGGGCCTAACTCCTGATATGGTTTCAAAACAAGGAACTGCAATTGGTTCGGCTATTGAACTGGCAATTCGCTCTTTCAATCCTCAATCACCGGCAGGCAAGGCTATTGTGATTATTAGCGATGGTGAAAACCATGAAGGTGGCGTTACTGAAGCTATTAAAAAGGCCAAAGAGAAAGGTATAAGGATATTTACGGTTGGTATGGGACTGCCTCAGGGAGTTCGAATCCCGGTGAGTAACAGCTCGTATAACCGCGATTACCGGAGAGATAAAGAGGGTAACTTTGTGGTAACCAAAATAAATGAGCAGATGCTCATGGATATAGCAGCCGCCGGTGAGGGCAAATATTACCGTGCCAGTTCTCCGGATATGGGCATGAGCGGTATGCTGACCGCATTGAACAAACTGAACAAGTCGGAAGCCGAAACTAAGGTGTATACTGAATTTGACGAGAAATTTCCAATTATAATCTGGCTGGCTCTAGGATTGCTGGTGCTTGAATTTTTCATTCTGGAAAGAAAAAACAGGTGGCTGAAAAATATCAATTTGTTTGACAAAAAAAACAATTGACCATGAGATGGATGATCTTATTGACTATGATTCTGCTTTCCGTAGCGGCATTCGCACAACCCGACAAGAAGTTTGTACGGAAGGGAAACAACAATTATAAGGAAGGCAATTATCAGCAGGCCGAAGTTGAATACCGCAAAGCGCTGGAAGAAAATCCGGCCTCATACAAGGCTGACTTTAACCTGGGGAATGCACTGTATAAGCAAAAGCAGTACGATGCAGCAGCTGCAAAATATGCCGGACTTGCCGACAAGGAAAGCGACAGGCAGAAACTGGGCAGGTATTATTACAATTTGGGCAATGCGCTTTATGAGAAGAAGAGCTACCAGGAGAGCATTGAAGCCTATAAAAATGCACTCCGGAATATGCCCGGAGATATGGATGCCAAGCACAACCTCCAAATGGCACTCAGAATGCTGAGTGAACAACAACAACAGCAACAACAAAACAAAAATGACCAGCAGCAAAACCAGGATCAGCAACAGCAGCAACAAGACGGTGAAAATCAGCAGAAACAGGATCAGCAGGATCAAAATCAGCAACAGGAACAGAAAGGACAGGAATCACAGGATGGCAATCAACCCCAGCAGGTAAAAGGACAAATTTCTCCGGAAGATGCGGAAAGGATACTTCAGGCCCTTGAAAATGAAGAGAAGGATGTGATGAAAAGAGTTCAGGAAAAAAAGGAAAGAACACAGAAAGTACAATCGGATAAAAATTGGTAAACTCATCAAAGTTTTGAAACAATGCGTACAATTCAGGTTA
>CAYTNC010000132.1:0-6786 GCA_964438935.1 uncultured Bacteroidales bacterium | reverse complement strand
CACCGCCATTGATGAAATTCAACGGGTTGTTTATTTCATGGGCCACTCCGGCAGCCAGTACACCAAGTGATGCCATTTTTTCCGACAGGATCAATTGATTCTGGGTATCCTGCAGATTTTTCATTGCAGTTTCCAAAGCCTCCCGGTGATTGTATAGTTCTTCATTGGTAGCCTTCATTTCTTCATTGGCACTCTCGAGATCATGCGTTCTTTCCATAACGGCAATTTCAAGACCTGAGATCATCTGCGAATACCCGGAAATCAGTTTCCGGATCACCAGCAGCATGACGGCAGCAATTAAAATAAAATGAACAGTAAGGATAACCCATGGATACAATTCGGTCACATATGCATTTGGCTGATATGCTGCAGGTATTGAAAACAATCCGATATTATGAAGGTATCCGATTATCATGAAACAGAACATGGTGGCAAAGAATACAAAAATAGTCTGCCGGAATGACAGGGCAATAATGGAAAAAAAAGGAATCAGAACCAGGTAGATCCTTGTGGAAGATAGCAGTCCGTAATTAATTGTATCGCTTAGCGAAAGAATAATGATCAACCCGATCAGCAGGTATGTTTTAATGCTGATGTCAATTTTATGCCTGAAAATGGATAGTACAACAACAGCAGCAACAATAATCAGATTGATCAGGAAAGAGATGTGAAATCCGTGTTCAACAAATCGGTAAAGGCTTACCAGATATGCCAGCGAGCCTACAATAGAAGCAACAACCAGTGAATTGTTGATGATCTGGTTTTTTACATGCTGAAGCTGATCAAATTTCATCCCTTGTTGTATATTTAACTGCACTAGCGTTCGGTTAACCAAATTAGGAATTAATTATGGAAGAAGCAAGAGGGGAGGTTGTTATGGCATGCAGGCCTGCTGTCCATTAGCGCCTGGCTGTAGCTTCCTCCTCTTCCATAAAAGGCATTTGCCTGTCGAACAATACATCCAGTGAAATGAAGGTTTCGGTGCGCGAAACGCCTTTGATGGATTGAATTTTGTCGGCCAGCACCACCCTCAAATGCTCGTTGTCGCGCGCATAAACCTCAACAAACATGGCCCATTGCCCGGTAATATAATGGCATTGGGTGATCTCCTGAATTTTAACCAGCTTCTCCGACACATTGTTGAACAAGGCCGCGTTATCCAGGAATATACCCACAAAAGCACAGGTTTTATAACCCAGCTTTTTCGGGTCTACATTAAACTGCGATCCGCTGATGATACCGATCCGAACCAGCCTTTGCACACGCTGGTGGACCGCAGCACCGGAAATGTTACAGGCCCGGGCTACTTCCAGAAATGGAGCACGGGCATTTTTAGTAAGAATCGAAAGTATTTTTCGATCTAAACTATCAATCTGAAAGTTGCTTTTCATAATAACAGGATATTCTTTAGATTCATTAACTAATATATAACTAATTATTCAAAAATGTAATTCATGCTCACATATATGTGTCATCTGACAACTATTCATTACTGATATTTGAAGAATAGGTATATTTTTGCTTCGAAATTGATTACTTGTTTAACAAAATATGGAAAATGGGCAGACCACTTATTGTACCCCGGAATTATAAAAGCTCACTCGACCTGAGCCAAACCGAGAAGGCTATCAAACTGGTGAAAGACACCTTTCAGCAGCAATTATCAGCTGAACTCAACCTGCGCCGGGTTACTGCGCCTTTGTTTGTTTTAAAAGGAACAGGTATTAATGACGACCTGAACGGCACCGAACGCAAGGTAAGCTTTCCGGTTAAAGACATGAATGATTCCGTTGCAGAAGTAGTGAACTCCCTTGCCAAATGGAAACGCATGGCACTGGCCGACTACTGCATACCGCATGGCAACGGTATATATACCGACATGAACGCCATCAGACCCGATGAGGAACTGGACAACATCCATTCATTGTATGTAGATCAATGGGACTGGGAACGGGTGATTGCAGAAAAGGACCGGAACCTGGATTTTCTCAGATACATCGTGAAGAAAATATACGAGGTGCTGAAACGAACAGAATACGTAGTTTACGAAGATTATAGCGCCCTCAAACCTTTCCTCCCCCATGAAATCACCTTTCTTCATGCCGAGGAGTTGCTTGCTGAATATCCCAAACTCCAACCCAGGGAAAGAGAATTTGAGGCAGCCAGGAAATACGGGGCCATCTTTGTAGTTGGCATCGGAAGCATGATGGCCAATGGCGAAAAGCATGACGGTCGCGCACCCGATTATGACGACTGGACAACACCAACAATTAACGGATACAAAGGTCTCAACGGTGATATTGTGTTGTGGAACCCTGTACTCGAGTCGGCTTTCGAAATTTCATCCATGGGCATACGGGTTGATAAGGAAGCGCTGTTAAAGCAACTTGAAATTTGTGATGCTCAGGACCGTGCTAAAATGTTGTTTCACAAACGACTGATTCAGGGTGAATTGCCCCTTTCAATCGGTGGCGGTATCGGACAATCCAGAATCAGCATGTTTTACCTGAGAAAGGCCCATATCGGAGAAGTGCAGGCCAGCATCTGGCCTCCCGAGTTACTTGCCGAGTGCAACAAAAACAATATCTTTTTGTTGTAAAGGCAGCGTCGGGCGCATTCTCCAGACCACAACCACGATTTGAAAAATTGCTTACGCCCTTACAGGGCTTATAATTGATCCTTTACTTAGGACCCAGGGCGATGCCCTGGGCTAATGCTATAATGCCCTTTCAGGGCTAAATTAACACATAAATTCATGTCGCGAACGGATGTAAGGCGCTAACCGAAGGCAAAGGGTATCAACAACAGTTCAGGATCCTTGCCCTGAAAGGGCAACAGCAAACAGCACAGGGCGAAGCCCTGTGTAAAAGTCAACACATTGAATATAAGCCCTGTAAGGGCGTAAGCATCTTCAGTTGGCAGCTTTGGCCTTCCAATATTTAAAAATTTCCATCCCTGTTCAATTCTGAAAAAACTAAATGTTATATTTACACCTATGCATTAAACAAATATCTCATGTCATTCACAGAAAACCTCATTGCCAGAATAAACCATGGCGACAACAAAGCTTTCCGTGCACTTTACGGAAAAGACCCGGCTGAACTTAAAAAGCAGGCCGACCGATACACAACCCTGTTGAAACAATTCCGGACTTCTTTCGGAGAAAGTGAAGCTGAACTATTCAGCTCACCCGGCAGAACGGAGATAGGTGGTAACCACACCGACCACAATTACGGCCGCGTGCTGGCCGGAGCTGTGAATCTGGACAATGCCGCAGTTGCAGCAAAAAATGGTACAAATACCATCCGAATCGAATCTTTGGGTTACCCAAAATTTGAAGTCGATTTGTCGTCGCTGAAAGCCGATAAAAACGAACTGTTTACCTCAGCAGCACTGGTAAGGGGTATCTGCTCGCGAATGAAAGAATTGGGATACAACATTGGCGGGTTTAACGCCTGCATCGACGGCGGAGTGCCTAAGGGTTCCGGACTGAGTTCTTCAGCTTCATTTGAAGTACTGATTGGGGCCATGTTAAGCGTGCTGTTTAACCAGGATAAGCTCGATCCCATTCAGAATGCGATTATCGGCCAGTATTCCGAAAACAATTATTTCGGTAAGCCATGCGGACTGATGGATCAAACAGCCTGTGCCATGGGCGGTCTGATTACCATCGATTTCAAAGACCCCTCCAAACCGATTGTTAAAAAGGTGAATTTTGACTTTGTGGCTACCGGTTTTGCCCTGGTTATTACCGACACAGGTGGCAACCATGCCGACCTGAATGATGAGTATGCATCACTCCCCACCGATATGAAGGCAGTTGCAGCTGAACTTGGCGCAAAAGTATTGCGTGAGGTAAGCCTGGAACAGGTGCTGGACATTGCACCCAAAATTCGTGAAAAAGTGGGCGATCGGGCCATTCTCCGGGCTATTCATTTTCAGGGCGACAACCAGCGGGTGGTGGATCAGGTTGCTGCACTTGAAAAAAACGATTTTAAAACCTTTCTGGGTATGGTGGTTGATTCAGGATTCAGTTCCTACATGTACAACCAGAATATTTACCCCGTGAACAACATCAGGGAACAGGGAGTTTCCCTGGCACTGGCACTCAGTGAGCTCGTGTTGAAAGGCAGAGGTGCCTGGCGTGTTCATGGTGGCGGCTTTGCCGGAACCATACAGGCTTTCGTTCCCAATGACCTGCTCGACAAATACGTTACCACACTTGAACATGTATATGGCAAAGCATCGTGTCACAAGTTGTTCATCCGGCCCCAGGGCGCAGGTAAAATAGAACTCTGATCTAAAAATATTCAACATAACTTACAACATCAATCCTATTCATATGAACTTAATCAAGGAAGAATCATTCAAATCGGCACACAACAGCAAACCCACGCGGCTGCTGACGTTAAAAAACAGCAACGGACTGGTTGCCCAGATCTCAACATACGGAGCCATTGTGGTGAGTCTTTTTGTACCTGATCGCAATGGGAACATGAAAGATATCGTGCTGGGATATGACAACATCAACGATTACATCACAGGCAACGGACCCTATATGGGCGCTGTGTGCGGTCGTATTGCCAACCGCATTGGCAAAGGTCAGTTCACCCTCAACAACAAAACCTATAAACTGGCTGTTAATGATGGTGCGAATCATCTCCATGGAGGCAAGATCGGCTTCAACAAGATGAACTGGGTTGTTGTCAAGTCCACTCCCAACAGCGTAGAACTGGAATATGTGTCACGCAGCGGTGAAGAAGGATACCCGGGCACACTAACAGTAGGTGTAACCTATACGCTGACCGATGAAAACGAGCTGCGCATTGATTACCGTGCCACAACCGATGAAACAACCATTGTAAACCTGACCAATCACTCCTACTATAATATGGCCGGAGAAGGCTCCGGCAGTGCATACGGACAGGAACTGATGATCAATGGTGCATTCTACACACCCACCGACGCTGGTAATGTACCTACAGGCGAAATCCGAAGCGTGAAAGGCACGCCCATGGATTTCACGGTTGCCAAAAAAATAGGGAAGGACATCGAAAAGGATGACGAACAGCTGAAATTCGGAAATGGTTACGACCACAACTGGGTATTGAAACACCGTACCGGTGAATTGGGTCTTGCCGCAGTAGCAAGCGATCCGGCATCGGGAAGGGTGATGGAGATTTACACCACACAACCCGGCGTTCAGTTCTACTCGGCCAACTGGATGAATGGAGAAAAGGGGAAACACGGACATATTTACAACAAGCGTGAGGCATTCTGCCTGGAAACCCAGCACTTTGCAGATTCCATTAACATACCCCACTTCCCATCGGTGATTCTGCAACCGGGACAGGAATACAAACAAACCTGCCTGCATAAGTTCAAAGTTTCATAGTAATGATCAATTAGTAATGAACAATGAACAATAATTGGCATTGGTTGTGAAACAAAATGACTGCAAAACTATCTGACAATCAAAACCATCTTTCCCCTGCCCCCTCCAAAGGGAGACATTGTAGTATAAAAATATACAACATAAAATTTACTCCATGACAAATAAAAACAACAGTTATCTCTTCCCGCTGATCGTGATGGCCTCCATGTTCTTTTTGCTGGGCTTCATTACCACAATGAACAATTCGCTGATCGATTACCTGAAGAGTGCCTTCAATCTGAATGAAGTTGAAAAACAATTGCCCAACACCTTTTTCTATGGGGCCTACATCCTTTCGATTCCTGTGGGCTACCTGCTCAACCGCATCGGTTATAAGAACGGAGTGATGGCCGGACTGGCACTGATCTGTGCCGGTTTCTTCCTTTGCATTCCCGGGGTTGCCATGGGTTACTATGGCTTCCTGAGCGCCGTATCAATCTTTGCCATTGGCGTGGTATTGCTTCAGGTTGCTGCCAACCCCTATGTGAATGCACTGGGCACACCCGAAACTGCTGCCAGCAGACTTACGCTGACCAACGCACTGAATTCGGTTGCTACGGTTACCGCCCCTCTCTTTGTTTCGGTGCTGATTGTGTCAGCCAATACCGGAGGAGCTTCCGATCCAAAGGCCGTGCAGGGACCTTTTGCCGGTATCGGTTTTGTAACACTGGCCATTGTGGCTGTTATGTTTTTCCTGAAACTTCCTGAAATTAAAGAAGCGGCAGCTTCGGAAAGCACTGCCAAAAAACTGAAATCAAGTGCCTACAAGTATACCCATTTGTGGCTGGGTTCACTGGCCATATTCTTTTATATGGGCGTTGAAATCGGAATCCCCAGTTTCTTTGCCGATTACTCGGCGCGACTGGGTTTTGATTTCGACGGCGAAATGCGCATCAAGATATTGATGTATTACTGGGCTGGTCTGATGGTTGGCCGTATTGCCGGAATTTTCATCCTCCGCAAATACTCGGCAAGTCAGATACTGAGTGTATGTGCCGTATTGGGCGCTGCCATGCTGTTTGGTTCATTGGCCATAGGCGGAGGCGATACCAAATGGATTGCTTTGGTGTTGTTTTTGGGAACCGGTTTGTTCCACTCCATCATGTGGCCTTGTATTTACAACCTGGCCCTTGAGGATCTCGGACCACATTCCAAAGTGGGTTCGGGTGTTATTGCCACATCGGTTATCGGAGCAGCCATACTGCCTATCCTGATGGGCGGTATACAAAAGAGTATTGGCCTTACCGTGGCCATCTGTTGCCTGTTCCTCTATTATGCCTACATCACCTACTTTGCCGTGAAAGGCTCGAAGATCAGGTAATGTGTGCTTGAAAATACTTGTTCCGGCGTAG
>CAYTNC010000131.1:0-6813 GCA_964438935.1 uncultured Bacteroidales bacterium | reverse complement strand
TGATTTTGCTTGATTTGCTGATGCCCAAGGTGAGTGGTTTTGATTTTCTGGAACAGCTTCGGAAAGATGAAAAAACTAAGAAAACCCCTGTAATTGTTATATCTGCGATCACCACAGATGACGAAAATACCCGAAAAATAAAGGAACTTGAAACTGTTGACTTTTTAAGAAAGCCCATTGACATTCAGTATCTGGTTACCCGGGTTGAAGAGATTCTGAATCAGGAATAAGTTTCTGATTTTCTTTTAGAATCATTGTTATCTGGGCAAATTTCTTCAGATTATTTAAAACCCAATATTTATTGCGTCCCGACGGGACTTTGAGAGTTGAGAGGTGGCTTTTCTTTTCTACCCATATTTGGTTCCTAACGGAACCGTCCCGTAGGGACATCATATTGGTAGATAAAGAATTAACATGTAAAGTAAAGTCCCGTATGGGACGATATAAATTTTAATCGGACAGTAGTGTTTTAGAATAGATAAAGCCGGCAAATTTGCCGGCTTTTTTTCGTCATTCATTTTCATGTGTTAATCAACAAAATAGTGTGATTCCTTAACATTTGCGAACATGCCTTACAGGAACTGCGTTAATCAGCATACCTATCAAAAACCTGTCTGAAACTCAGATCTTATAATGTATACAATGAAGCGGATTTTATTAGTTGATGATAACATCATGATGAGAAAGCTCATCATCAATATGTTCAACAAGCAGGAAGTTACTTTTGATGAAGCCTGTGATGGCAGGGAGGGTTTGGAAAAGATAAAAAAAACGCTCTATGATCTGATCATCACCGATATTGTAATGCCCGGCATGGAGGGAATTGAAATGATCATACAGGCAAAACGCTGTTACCCCGAAGTAAAAATAATAGCCATTAGCGGCGGAAAACCGTTTTACTTAACCCTTGCCAAGAAACTGGGCATTCAGGGTATTTATACCAAGCCTCTGGAGCGGCAATGCTTTCTTGAAGCAGTCAACAACACTTTGCACGCCTGAAAAAGTTATTCATTCAAAATTTCAGGTCAGGCAATAATTACAGCTGACAGCAAGCATTTCTTTCAGCATCAAACCAGTCCAAAGGCAAGGCAAAAAAAGGCTGTTACAACGAATTGCCGAAATCTTCCTTATATTTCTTGATCAGCTTTGCGGTCCAGTCGCCAATCGGTTCAAGGCGTCCCAGGAAAAATCTCAGAACCGGAGGTTCTTCAACAAACCTCAAGCCGCCAATCAGGTTGCGATTATGGTAAAGCCAGTTAACCCGGTCAATCAGGAACATGGTTTGTGACAGGGTGAATACCCTTCTTGGAAACGCCAGTCGCAGCAATTCCACATCAGCAAGCACATCATTGCCGTTTTCATCTCTCACGCTGGATATGGTTCCCCGCTCCATGCCACGACATCCTGAAGCAATAAACAATGCTGCAGCCAGAGCACCGGCAGGATATTCCGATTGAGGCACATGAGGCAGAAAGCCCATGGCATCAACATGACAGCCCAGAGCACCTGCAGGTGTAACAACAGGTATTCCCAGCTTATCGAGTTCGTCAACAGCATAAGCAATGAATGAAGGAGACTGACTGATAACCGTGTCATCGGTGGTTTCATACAACCCCACAGCCATCGCTTCAATTTCCCTGACCGACATACCTCCGTATGTAAGAAATCCTTCATATAAAGGAACCAGATCTCTCATTTTCATGTACAGGTCTTTGTTATCGGTGCAAATACCTCCGCCACGGGTGGAACTCACTTTCCGGCTGGAAAAGTAAACAATATCAGCAAGTCCGCACATCTCCCGCAGGATATCTTTAACCGGAGTGTTGCTGAATCCGGGTTCACGCATTTTGATAAAATAAGCATTCTCACCAATGAGGCTGGCATCAAGCACAATGATAATACCATGCTGATCAGCAACTGCTTTCACTTCGCGCATATTCTGCATGGAGAAAGGCTGCCCGCCAATCAGGTTGGTAGACGCTTCCATTCTGATATAAGGAATGCGATCCGGACCATATTGAGCAATCAGGTTCTTCAACTTTTCAATGTCAATATTCCCCTTGAACGGAACACTACTTTTAATTTTAAGCGCTTCGTCGGTGTAAATCTCGAAAATGGTACCGCCGTTAAGTTCAATATGCGCTTTGGTGGTGGTGAAGTGATAATTCATGGGGATGATATCACCTTCTTTGATAAATGCCCGTGATACGATATTCTCAGCTGCACGCCCCTGGTGGGCAGGTAACACATAGTGTTTTCCGAAAACCTCACGCAGCGCTGTTTCCATTCTATAGAAACTCTGTGATCCGGCATAGGCATCGTCGGCCTGCATCATGGAAGCAAGCTGATTGTCGCTCATGGCATTTGTACCCGAGTCAGTAAGCATATCCAGGAACACGTCTTTGGTGTTCAGCAGAAATGTGTTGTAACCAGCCTCATTAATGGCTGTGTATCGCTCATCTATTTTTTTAAGGTGCAGCTTCTGTACGATCCTTACTTTGTGCAATTCAACAGGTATTTGTTTTCCACTGAAAAATTTCACCACTGGCATTCCATTCTGATCCATTGCAAAATTTATTAGTTAATATTTATGTAATAATTATTCAAAAATAACCAGCGATTTCGAAAATTCAAGAAATTATGAAAGAAATATTCAACTTTTTTTATTCCAGTAAAGAATTGATATTGTAATTTTGCATCCGTAACCCTGCTTTTTATCATTTTATTTGTGAATAATAATTCAAATCTTGCGCAATAAAATTCATCATTAGTTAACGAAATAAAATTTCAGAACATGACAACACTTACGAGCCAGGATTATATCCAACTGGAGCATGAATTTGGAGCACATAACTATCACCCACTCCCGGTGGTGCTCAAAAAAGGAAAAGGAGTTTTTGTATGGGACGTGGAAGGAAAGAAATACTATGATTTTCTTTCAGCTTATTCCGCTGTTAACCAAGGGCATTGCCATCCAAAAATAATAAAGGCCCTGCGCAAACAGGCCAAAAAACTTACATTAACATCAAGGGCCTTCTATAACGATTGCCTGGGCAAGTATGAAAAACACATTACCGAATTGTTGGGCTACGACAAGGTTTTGCCCATGAATTCAGGTGCCGAGGGTGTTGAAAGTGCTCTGAAAATGTGCCGCAGATGGGCCTACGATAAGAAAGGTATACCTGAAAATGAAGCCAAAATAGTTGTTTGCGACGGGAATTTCCATGGAAGAACCATTACCATTGTTTCCATGTCAACTGATCCCTCTTCATTCAAAGGTTTCGGACCTTTCACTCCCGGATTCATTGTAGTTCCTTATAATGATTCGGAAGCCCTTAAAAAAGCCCTGGAAGAGCCCAATGTTGCCGGTTTCCTGGTTGAGCCCATACAGGGTGAAGCCGGAGTTTTTGTTCCCGATCCGGGTTATCTGAAAAATGCATGGGAACTTTGCAAGAAAAAGAACATACTATTCATAGCGGATGAAGTGCAAACCGGACTTGCCAGAACAGGAAAAATGCTGGCTTGCAACCATGAAGATGTCAGGCCCGATATCCTGATATTGGGTAAAGCCTTATCAGGAGGCGTGCTGCCAGTTAGTGCCGTACTTGCTGATAACGACATCATGCTTTGCATTCAACCTGGCGAACATGGTTCCACCTTTGGTGGCAATCCTTTGGCCTGCAAGGTTGCCATTGCTTCCTTAAAAGTTCTTGTTGAAGAAAAACTGGCTGAAAACGCTGAAAAGCTTGGTGCCATCTTTCGTGAAGAACTCAAAACCTACGAAAGAGATCATGATATGGTAGAGTTGGTAAGAGGGAAAGGGTTACTTAATGCGGTAGTGATCAAGCCAAAGAACGGCAAAACTGCATGGGATGTATGTGTTGCATTAATGAATAACGGGCTGTTGGCAAAACCCACGCACGACCACATTATCCGGTTTGCGCCACCCCTGGTTATTACAGAAGACCAGATTATGGAAGCTGTTGATATCATAAAAGACACGCTCAACAGTTTTAAATAACATAAGGCAAAGAGGCGGCTTTTACGAGCCGCCTTTTCTTTTTATAACCTTCTCATAAAATTATCGTTAAACTAGACAACCTGATAACCAGCATGGTATTTTTTTACCCGCTCATGTGAACTAATCAGTCGTGGTTTGACGGAAATCGTAAGGCTTTTAGTTGCATTTATATGGCGTATAAGGTAGTTGTATTTGACGATAAAAAGGTCAGCAAAGAATTGATCTCAGAAATATCCGGGTATTCTAATAAAGCCGGCATGTTCGATGTTACCTCGGAAACAACTCCAATCCCGGAATTGGTGGAGTGGCTGAAGAAATCATCTGAAATGCTGGATTCTTCTGAAGAACTTGAACGGATTATCGAAAAAATAAAGAATGATCATGAAGTACTGGTAAGGCTCCTGACCAGCTCATCCCATATACCATTTGTTTTTATAGTTATTAAACCCACGGGTGAACTTGAATGGGTAAACGACACCTTTGAGCGGATTCATGGATATGCATTAAGCGATTACCGCGAAATATATGGAAATACCATTTTTTCGCTGGACCCTTCCAGCGAATTATCCAATTTGTTCAATAAATGTCTGAAAGAGTATAAACCATGCGAAGGCATCTGCAAAGTGAAATCAAAGAAAGGTTCGTTTCACTGGCTGCAAATTTTCATATCACCCCATTTGGATAAAGACGGAAAAATTGAGGAACTCATCGCGGTTGAAATCGACATTACCACCTTTAAGAATAAAGAAGAAGAACTTCATGCACAAAATGTCAAGATAAAGGAAATTGCCAGGGTACTTGAAAAAGCCAATGCCCAACTCGAAGAACAAAAGCAGGAAATCAATGAGCAGAAACTTACTATTGAACGGGAACAGGAAAAATCGGAAACACTGCTGCTCAACATCCTGCCTTTCGAGGTGGCCAAACAGCTGAAATCGAAAGGACGCGCCGGAACCCGATCTTATAAACTGGTCAGTGTGCTCTTTGCAGATTTCAAAGGATTTTCCAGAATCAGCAAAACCCTTGATCCCAAGGACCTGGTTAATATTCTCGACTCATATTTTGCAACTTTTGACGAAATTACCAGCAAACACTATATCGAAAAAATAAAAACAATTGGCGATGCATACATGTGCGCCGGAGGACTGCCCCTGAGCAACAAAAGTAACCCCATTGATGCTGTTTTGGCCGGTCTTGAAATTCAGCATTACCTGAACACCCTCAACGATACCAAAGTCATCAATAATCTACAGGTGTGGGAACTGAGAATCGGTATTCACACGGGACCGGTTGTTGCCGGCGTGGTTGGAAAAAAGCGTTTTGCCTATGATATATGGGGAGATACGGTAAATGTTGCCAGCCGTATGGAACAAAGCGGTCATGTAGGGATGGTAAACGTTTCAGGTGTCACTTACGAATACATAAAAGACTTTTTTGAATGTGACAACCGGGGAAAAATTGAAACCAAAAACCTGGGAAAAATTGACATGTACTTCGTAAACCGCATAAAACCGGAACTATCTGCTGATAAATTCGGAATTCTTCCCAATGAACTGATGATTAACCTGGTCAATAAACTCTAGGTTTTTATCCTCCATTTCCGGTCATTCATACCCGGATTCAGGTTGTTTATAAAAAACATGAAACGGCAGGTGCGATAAACCGTATTCAGAGTGTCTGACAAACCCCTTTACTTGCCAAAAAAGATGGTACAATAGCTGTAATGGAACTTTCACACCTGAATCAAATAAACTTCAACGAACTCAGGTTCGAGAAGATAGACTGTATGATAGCTGCCTGTGGAACCCAACCCAGGTGTTATGATCTTGCCGAAAAACTACATCCGGTTATTTCAAAGAAACTACTGCTGACCGACAATAAGTCGTGTAACAGCATTTTCTACGAAAACTTCATTTCTTTTGGTTTCAGGAACTTTTCCACACAGGAAAATGAACCATTTGTAATCGAAAACATCCTGAAAGAAGTTTGCCAGGTAAACAAGACACAGCTGAATCTGCTGATTGATTACTCATGCATGCCCAAAAGATGGTATGCCCTGATCATCGAATGCATTACGAGGCATTCTTTTATAGCTCAAAGAATCAACCTTTTTTTCTCGTATACTCCAAAAATATTTGAAAGAAAGGAGGGAAAACCTGATATTGACTATCTAGGTCCAATTTTAATCAACAGGGATGTTCCAAAAGAAAAAAAACCTGTTTCCCTGATTGCTTCGCTCGATAACAGCAATTCCTCCATGATGAAGGCAATACATGCCGTTAACCCGCAGAAAATACTGGCCTTTGTTCCCCATTGTACGCATGATCCCGGATATTCCCGCCTGGTAATGGAAACCAATAAAAAACTGCTGGAACGCCTCGACAGCAACAGTATCATCAATTACAACGCCGATTCACCTGAAGAAATCAATTCACTGCTGACATCTTACTGCCTTGATCAGAGAATAGCATCTGAGGTGGTTATTGTTCCCCAGGGCCCGAAAACTTTTTCCATGATGTCCATGTTGCTTTCAGTTCGTTACCCCGATGTTAAGCTATGGGAAATTATCCTTAAAGAACACAAATCAGCATCGGGACATGGAGCGCCTGCCGGAAACCAGGTATTGGTAAAAGTTTCCTTTGTGAATGATGATGAAGATGAAGATGATCAGGACTGATCAAGGGCATTTCTATTCCGAATAATATTTTGTATATTTAGCATAGTAAGAACCATTTCTCGCTATGAAAAAGCTTGAATTAGCAGATTGGGATACTGTGCTGAAATGGTCATAC
>CAYTNC010000130.1:0-6851 GCA_964438935.1 uncultured Bacteroidales bacterium | reverse complement strand
CATTGTTGTCCGGATAAAATTCTTCAAATTATATAAAGACCAATATTTATGGCGTCCCTACAGGACTTTGAGACTTGAGAGGTGGCTTTTCTTTTCTACCCATATTTGGTTTCCCGCAAAAGAGGGACAGGCTCTAACGGAACCGTCCCGTAGGGACATCATATTGGTAGATAATGGATTAACATTTAAAGTTAAGTCCCGTATGGGACGATATAAATTTTTGTCGGACAGTAGTGATATTATACCTATATTACTGATCAAAAATTCTCTGAAAAATGAAGTACATCCCATTCCTAATTCTGTTGCTGATGGCCTTCAAGGCCGACAATCCCAAAAAAGACGGTGAATACTCAGGCACCTCAAGATCACTATATACCCAAGAACCTTTTTACGGACATGCCCGGCTGACCATAGAAAAAGGCAGGATTATCAAAGTCGACTTTTGTGTGCGCGATTCAGACAAGCACGTTACTTTCGACGGGGAATACGAAAAGTATTTTGCAGGCAATGATTTGTATGTGCAGCAATGCCGGAACGACTGGAAAGGCATTCAGGCATACCCCGACAGTTTGATCAAACATCAGGACATATCAAAAGTAGATGCCATCAGCGGGGCCACCTGGGCATATAATATTTTCAGCGCATCAGTAAAAGAGGCACTAAAGAAATAAAAAATAAGGTTTAGCTTTCACTCTTGCAGGTTTCGGTAGGGTCAGTCTATTCAAAAAAAACCTGGCAGAAGCATCTGCCAGGTTTTATTATTCACAAAGTATAAGGTGCTATCCTTTTTACTTTTTCCAGATTTTCTCAATTTGTTCGAGCGTTTTTCCCTTGGTTTCAGGAACCATTTTCCAGACAAATATGAATGACAGCACACTCATTACACCATAGAACCAATAAGTTGCTGCGCTGCTTAATTCCATCATTGCCGGATAAGTAGAGGAGATCAGGAAATTAGCTGTCCATTGCGCTGCTACAGCAATAGCAACAGCGCGTCCTCTGATTTTATTCGGGAAAATTTCAGAAATCAGTACCCAGCATATCGGTCCCCACGACATCATGAATGAAGCTGTGTAAACAATAATAAAAACAAGGGTACTTACACCAATGACATTAAAGAATGCCAGGCCACCAATGGCAAACATGCCAATTGCCATACCAATTGAGCCAACCATAAGCAGAGGTTTTCTGCCCCAACGGTCTACGGTAAATATTGCCAATATGGTAAACAGCACATTGATAAGACCCATCACCACGGTTTGCATCATAGATGCATCTTTGGCAGCACCCATACTTTCAAATATCCGGGGTGCATAATACAAGGCCACGTTGATGCCAACAAATTGCTGGAAAACAGAAAGCAGTATCCCAATGATAATCACCACCTTACCGTAGGCCAACAACTTGGCTGAAGATTTTTCCACGGTCTCTCTGATATCACCGAAAATTTCCTTTGCTTTTTCAATGCCATTGATTTTGGTTAAAATTTGAAGGGCCTTGTCCTTATTGCCTTGCAGCGCCATGTAACGTGGCGATTCAGGAACCAGGAAGAGCAACAGGCCAAACAAACCTGCTGGTATGGCTTCTGAAAGAAACATGTATCTCCAGCCGATGCTATCTATCCATTCGAGCGATTGACCACGGGCAATACCCCAATTAACAAAGTACACCACCAGCATGCCGAAAATTATAGCAAACTGGTTCCAAGATACCAGTTTTCCCCTGATGTCGGCTGGGGCAATTTCGCCAATATACATAGGACAAATAGCTGAAGCCAGTCCAACTCCTATACCGCCAATAATGCGATAAAAATTGAACATATACAGCACGCCAAGCGTTGGTTCACCCCGCGTAAAGAAAAGAAATTCAGGGAAACCCGAACCGAGTGCTGAAAGAAAGAACAATACTGCTGCGATAACCAGGGATTTTTTCCTTCCGAATTTTGAAGCAAACAAACCCGAGATGATACCTCCGATAATGCATCCGATCAATGCGCTTGATGTGGTTGCACCGTGCACCCAAGAGTTCAATCCCAGGCTGTTGATGAGGTATGCCTGCAATGATTTTTCGGCACCCGATATAACAGCAGTATCGTAACCAAAAAGCAATCCGCCAATGGTTGCAACAAGGGTAATACTATAAATGTAAAAGATATTACGACCTTTCATGATACAACTTAAATGTACATGTTAATAATCGCTTCGTATAATTCCTGCTTACCGCTGATAACCTTGGGCTCACCTTTCTTAAGAGCCAGTTTGGCCAGATCTTCAAGAGTGAGTTTGCCCTGTTCGAATGCTTTACCGTCACCTTTATCGAATGAGGCATAGCGATCTTTTCTCATTTTCAGGTAAGGAGAATTATCCATGATGTCCTGAGCAATGGTAAGTGCCCTGGCAAATGCATCCATTGCAGCAATATGAGCAATGAAAAGATCCTCTGGATCTGTTGAGTTTCTGCGGATCTTGGCATCGAAATTGGTACCGCCACCCTGCAGTCCGCCTGCCTCAAGAATTACGAGCATAGCTTCAACAAGTTCATATAGGTCAATCGGGAACTGGTCGGTATCCCAGCCGTTAAAATAGTCGCCACGGTTGGCATCAATGCTGCCAAGCATTCCGGCATCAGCAGCTACCTGCAGATCGTGCTGGAAAGTATGACCAGCCAAAGTGGCATGGTTAACTTCAATATTCAGTTTGAAATCCTTGTCCAAACCAAAATAACGGAGGAAACCCGCAACAGTAGCAGCGTCAAAGTCATACTGGTGTTTGGTGGGTTCCATGGGCTTGGGTTCAATAAAGAAGGTACCCTTGAAACCATTCTTACGAGCATAATCCTTGGCTGAATGAAGAAATTTAGCCAGGTGTTCCTGTTCACGTTTCATGTTGGTATTCAGAAGGCTCATATAACCTTCGCGGCCGCCCCAGAATACGTAATTTTCGCCACCCAGTGCTATGGTTGCATCAAGTGCATTTTTAACCTGAAAAGCAGCACAGGTCAACACATCAAAATTCGGATTGGTTGAAGCACCGTTCATATATCTCGGGTTCGAGAATACATTGGCTGTGCCCCACAACAGTTTAACACCTGATTCCTTTTGCTTTTTGGCAGCATAATCTACGATGGTTTTCAGACGTTTTTCATAATCTTTAAACAGATTGCCTTCGTCAATCAAATCTACATCATGGAAGCAGTAGTAGGGAATTCCCATTTTGGTGATGAATTCAAATGCTGCATCCATCTTATCCTTTGCTTTCTGCATGGGATCTGAACTATCATTCCATGGCATTGGACGGGTAGCTGATCCGAACTGATCGCTTCCTGTTCCGCAGAACGAATGCCAGTAAGCCACAGCAAATTTAAAGTGGTCTTTCATGGCCTTTTTTCCAACCTTACGATTCTCATCGTAACACCTGTAAGCAAGAGGATTCTTTGAATCATGACCCTCAAACTTAATCTTCCCGATACCCGGGAAGTACTCTTTTTTTCCGATTGTTACTTTCATAGTATTTGCTAATTTGTTGTTTTAGTGTGATTTTACTTTGATATATATAATTTACTTAATAAACTATCTGGCAGCAATAATTTTGTTCCACAAAATTATAGTCTTACTGATTTAAAGCCACTTGAAGTGTGCGGTTCCATTTTTCAAAAGCATCACGATACACGCTTGCTTTTGAATGATCCGGTTCAACAGTTTCAATCTTCTTCAGTCCGGCAAATGCCTCCTTGAACGAAGCATAAAATTTGGCACCCACACCGGCACCTTTGGCAGCACCCTGGGCACCGTCGGTATTATAAAGTTCAATGGTTGCCCCTGTAATTCCGGCAATGGTTTCGCGGAATATCGGACTCAGGAACATGTTGGCATGACCTGCCCTGATGACAGATGGTTGAATGCCGGTTTGTTTCATGATCTCCATGCCGTAATGCAGCGCGAATACAATGCCTTCCTGGGCTGCGCGAGCCATATGGCTGCTGTTGTGCCTGTTGAAATCCAGGCTACTGATCTGGCATCCCAGGTCCTTGTTACCAAGCATGCGCTCTGCACCATTTCCAAAGGGCAAAATAACCATTCCGTCAGAACCTACAGCAACTTTAGAAGCAGCATCGTTCATGGCAACATATCCTGCTTCAGCAAAGCTCGAATTCCGTTTCAGCCATGAGTTAAGAATGCCGGTCCCGTTCACGCAAAGCAGCACACCAAGCCTGGTTTTCTCCCGGGTATAATTCACGTGGGCAAAAGTATTTACGCGCGACTGGGGATCATAGCGAACCACATCGGAAACGCCATATACCACACCCGAAGTACCGGCTGTTGCAGCAATTTCGCCCGGTTCAAGAACATTCAGTGAAAAGGCGTTGTTGGGTTGGTCACCGGCCCTGTATGCAACCGGTATGCCTTCAGCCAGGCCAAGCTCTTCAGCGGCCGATTTGCTGACTTTTCCCTGTTCCGAGAAAGTTGGTTTTAGTTCAGGCAACAATTCGGGCGAAAAGCCGTAATAATCCAGCAGAAATTTAGCTGCGGCGTTTTCCTTAAAATCCCATAAGACACCTTCAGATAATCCGGAAATTGTTGAACATACTTCGCCGGTGAGCTTCATGGCCACAAAATCTCCCGGAAGCATGATCTTGTAGATCTTGCTAAAAAGTTCGGGCTCGTTATCCTTAACCCACTTCAGCTTGGAAGCGGTAAAATTACCCGGGGAATTCAGTAAATGACCCAGACAGCGGTCACCACCAATATCCCTGAACGCATTTGCACCTATTTCCACAGCCCTGCTATCGCACCATATTATTGACGGACGCAGCACCTTGTGGTTTTTGTCGATACAAACAAGGCCATGCATCTGGTATGAAATGCCAATCGCTTTTATATCGGATCCTTTAGCACCCGACATGCTCATAACTTCCCTGGTAGCCAGTTTTAAATTATCCCACCAGGAATCAGGTTCCTGTTCAGCCCAACCCGCTTTGGCTGCTTTAATTGTCATTTCCTGTTTTGGATAAAAAGAGCTGGCCACATTGGTGCCTGAGTCAATTCTGACCAAACTGGCTTTAACCGATGAACTTCCGATGTCGTAACCTAGTAAATACATATTCAATAATTATTAATTAGTTATTCGATTCTCATATTATAGATTAAATCCACTCAACACCTTCCGGTGCTTTTCATATATCTTTTTATCAAATTTAAACAATTGTGCAGGTTTGTGGTTCACTTCCTTCTCCTTTTCGACCAGGGCAATGATGAATTCCAGTGGCTTCACTTTCTTTCTGAAGTTCCTGTTGTCCATAGGTTCACCCAGTATCTCCTCATACAGGTTTTGCATCTGACGAATGGTGAATTTCTTAGGGAGGAGTTCAAAACAGAGAGGCTCGCTCCTGATTTCCTGGCGAAGCGCTTCGAGGGCTTTCCTGATAATTCTATTGTGGTCAAATATCAGGTCAGGTAAATTATCCACCGGAAGCCAAATGGTTCTTTCGGTGATGTTGCTCTCAGAAATCTTGATCAATGAATAATAAGCAATGGTTACAACCCGGTCAACCATCAGACCGCTTGTTTCACGCAGCCACGCCAGATCTTCGGGCGGTGACAACCTGCCCGGTGAACTGAATACCCCAAATTGTTTCAGAAAAATATTGTCAAGGCCGGTGAGTTCCTTAAGTGTTCGTGTTGCTGATATGTCAAGGTCCTCAGATTGCGTAATCAGGTTCCCGGGTAATTTCAGTTTATGCCCCTTCAAAGAACTTTTGGGCACCTCCTCTCTTTCAATGAGGAGAACTTTAAGTTTTCCACCGTGGAATCCGAAAATTACACAGTCAACAGAGACATGCGGGTTTAAATTGACCATTCACCGTTTTTATCAGGACCAAGTTACAAAGAAAGAAATTGATTTCCAAACTTAGCGTAATTTATACGCTAAGTTTTTTAAAAAGTTGCCGATAATTTGATTATGTTTGTAGGAAAGGAAACATTATTGCTATGAAGATTCAACTATTAGGAGCTGCACGCGAAGTAACAGGCAGTAAGCACCTGATTACACTCGACAACGGAAAGAAGATACTGATGGATTGCGGCATGTACCAGGGGAAAGGGATGGAAACCGATTCCATGAACAGGAACCTCGGGTTTGTTCCGGCTGAAATTGATTTTATGATTTTGAGTCATGCCCACATTGATCATTCCGGTTTGATCCCTTATATAGTAAAGCTGGGATTCAAGGGCAAAATCATCTCCACGCATGCTACACGAGATTTGTGCTCCATCATGCTGGCCGACTGTGGCAAAATACAGGAACATGACACCCAATGGTTCAATAAGAAAAGAGCTCGTAAGGGTTTGCCCCCTGTAGATCCCATTTATGATGCAGCTGATGCCCAGATCGCCATGCAATATTTCGTAGGTATTGCCTATAATACAGAATACCGGGTAACAAAAGGAGTCAAGCTTACTTTTACCGATACGGGCCATTTATTGGGAAGTTCAGCAGTGAACCTCCGGATCAGGGAAAATGAGAAAATAACGCACATAACCTACACCGGCGATATCGGTCGCCCGCAGAACCGGATCCTGAGATCGCCTCAACCCTTCCCGCAGGCAGATATCATCCTGTGTGAATCTACCTATGGCGACCGGCTGCATGAGAGTGCCGTCATTGCGGAAGATAAACTGCTGAAGGTAATTCAAAGAACCTGTGTTGAAAAAAGAGGAAAACTGATCATTCCCTCTTTCAGTGTCGGCCGCACCCAGGAAGTAATTCTGTCGCTCAACAATTTCTATAACAGCGGCAAACTGCCACGTATTGAAGTATATGTTGACAGTCCTCTTTCAGTTAACGCCACCAATA
>CAYTNC010000129.1:0-6880 GCA_964438935.1 uncultured Bacteroidales bacterium | reverse complement strand
GAAATTACGCTGAACCTGGCCAAGGAAATGATTGATAAGCTGATCAAGAATACCAAGCGTGAAGTATCTATTGATTATATCCAAAAGGTGGTTTGCAATTACTTTGATGTGCCTGTGGATGCCCTGCAGTCGAAAACCAGAAAACGCGAGATCGTTCAGGCCCGCCAGGTAGCCATGTATTTTTCAAAGAATCTGACCAAGTCGTCACTGGCAACCATCGGCTCACAAATTGGAGGAAAAGACCATGCCACAGTATTGCACGCCTGTAAAACCGTCAATAACCTGGTTGAAACAGATAAGCAGTTCAAAACCCAGATTGAAGAAATCGAGAAAAAATTAAAATTCTGACAAAAAAAAGGTTCATTTAGTGAACCTTTTTTTTTATCTTCTTATTTATATGGAGGATTCATACAGAACACTTGAAAACTCTGCGGAAGGCATATTCCGCGATCGAAACAGCCGATTTCTGGCATTTGGATACCCGGTGAGCACTACCATTGAAATAAATGATATTTTGTTGGGTATTAAAAAAAAGTTTCATGATGCCAGGCATCACTGCTATGCTTACAGACTTGGGTTTAAGAAGGAAAACATGAGAATGAATGATGACGGTGAACCATCAGGAACTGCAGGCAAACCAATATACGGACAGTTACTGGCTCATGATCTGACCGACACCCTGGTTGTTGTGGTCAGGTATTTTGGCGGCACCCTGTTGGGTACAAGCGGTCTGATTAACGCCTACAGGTCGGCAACAGCGGAAATGATTTCAAATGCAACTATCGTCAGCAGGTTTGTGGAAGACCGTTTCAGGTTGGTTTTTCCATACGAGTATCTGAACACTGTAATGAAAATCCTCAAGGAGGAAAATTTGGTTCCCGAAGAGCCGGTATACGACAGTCAGTGTGCCTTAACCATTGCGGTGAGAAGAAGCCTTTCAGAAAGAATCAACGGCAGGTTGAAGGTGATCAGCGGGATGAATTCAGAATCTTTACAAATGAGCGATCAAAATCCTTGCTAAAAAGCATAAATTAAAATAACTTAAAGCGGATAATTCAAAGCAATTCCTGAGGAAATGAACATGTTTGTATACCCTGTAAATACAATAAAAATAGCAAACATGGAGTTCCTGACCCCATAAATAAATCGTTTACAGATGAAAAACAAGAGCCTGGTTTCAATAACCGATTACACCAAAGAGGAGTATCTACGCATATTATCACTTGCTGAGGAGTTTGAAAAAAATCCAGATCCGTCACTTTTGAAGGACAAAGTTGTGGCCACTCTTTTCTTTGAACCTTCCACCCGAACCAGGTTAAGCTTTGAAAGCGCCGTGCTGAAGTTAGGTGGCAGGGTCATCGGCTTCAGTGATTCCAGTTCTTCAAGTGTTACAAAGGGTGAAACCCTTTATGATACCATCAAAATTGTGAGCAATTACTGTGATCTGATCGTGATGCGGCATCCTCTTGAAGGAACCGCGCGTTTTGCCAGCGAGCTTACCAACGTACCGGTTATTAATGCCGGAGACGGAGCCAATCAGCATCCCACTCAAACCTTATTGGATCTGTATTCAATTCGGAAAACACAGGGAACCCTGGACAATCTGACCATCTTCATGGTGGGTGATCTGAAATACGGCAGAACCGTTCATTCACTGCTTATGGCTATGTCGCAGTTTCAAACCACATTTCACTTCATATCTCCCGATGAGTTGAAGATGCCTGATGAATACAAGTATTACCTGAATTGTTTGGGGCTTAAATACACCGAACAAAAAGATCTGGCGGGGAACATTGCTGGAGCTGATATTATTTACATGACCCGGGTTCAAAAGGAACGGTTTTCTGACCCAATTGAGTACGAAAGGACCAAGAATGCCTATATTCTGAAAAACAAAATGCTCGAAGGAACAAAAGAGAACATGCGGGTTTTACATCCCCTGCCAAGGGTAAACGAAATTGACCTTGATGTTGATGCCAATCCCAAAGCCTATTATTTTACGCAGGCGCTTAACGGGGTTTTTGTAAGGCAGGCAATTATTGCGTCTATACTGGGTTTGAAATAAATAAAAGATATATCCATGTTGCACAAGAAAGACAATAAACTGGAAGTAAGTGCCATTGAAAACGGCACTGCAATTGATCATATTCCTGCCAAAGCGCTTTTTAAAGTCATCTCCATTTTAAACCTGGACAAAATCGACAAGCAGATTACTTTTGGAACCAACCTTGACAGTAAGAAACTTGGGAAAAAGGCGATTGTCAAATTATCAGAAACGTTTTTTATCGACAAGGAGATCAATAAGATCGCCCTGGTGGCACCCCAGGCTAAGCTCAACATCATCAGGAATTATTCCGTAGTAGAAAAGAAGGTGGTTGAGGTTCCGGATGAAATTATAGGCATTGCCAAATGCATGAATCCCAAATGCATTACCAATAACGAGAAAATTGTCACCAAATTCAGTGTGATTTCAAAGAGGGAAGTCAGGCTGAAATGCCATTACTGTGAAAAGATCACCGATCAGGAACACATTGAAATTGTCTGAAAAAGCCTGCTCAGCGTAGCCGTTCGAAGGAATTTACAAGCATGTCGTCATGCCGTATTGCCCTGTAAGCCAAAATGGTAAGCACTACACTGATCATTGGGAAAATGGCTGATATTTCAAAATTAGGATGAAGCAGATTCAGGTTATCCCGGGTAATAATGTAATATAGAAACATAACAGCCATCAATATAATAAGCAGAATGGTGTTGAGTATGCATATCCGGATCTGAATCAGCCTGCGGTTATAAAGGAATATGCAAACGAAGCTGATGAGCGAAGTTAATAAAGTCAGCGAAATTACAGCAACCGTGTTTTTATAGGTTTGCGGTTCCCCGGATTCGGCCTCGATTACAATTGCATGCGACTTGAAAACCAGCGTTCGGCTGTCTGTGTCCTTCATTTTGGCGTAGGGACTCACGATAAGAAAACTCATTACTACAGTAACAAGCAGTAAATAAACAGATTGTACTCTTTGTATCATAATTTCTAATTTCTGAGTTCAAAAATAGGAAAAAATTTAGTTGACAAATTATATACCGGATGAAAATGAATTTGGATAATTTTGCAAAACGAAAGCTATTTTATGGATAAACGGGAAATACAGGCAATGATTTCACTACTTGATGACACCGATTATGAGGTCATTAATTCAGTTACAGGAAATCTTGTAAAACAGGGCACTGAAGTAATTCCGGAACTTGAAAAAGCTTGGGAAGGTTCTCTCAACGAGAAAATTCAGGTGCGGCTCGAAAATCTGATTCAGGAAATTCAGTTTAACGGGGTAAAAAAAGATTTGGAGCGATGGATTCGCACCGGTGCTGAATATGTACTTGAAGGAGCCTTTCATGTGGCCCGGTTTCAGTTTCCCGACATCAGCATTGGCAAGCTGAATGAATATGTTGAAAACATCCGCAAGGATGTATGGATTGAGATAAACAGCAACCTGACGGCGTTGGAAAAGGTCAAGATATTGAATTACATTATTTTCGATCTGCATAAGTTCACGCGCAACAACGACGACTTTTATTCGCCCCAAAATTCTTTCATTAATGTGGTTTTTGAAAGCAAAAAGGGAAATCCTATTTCTCTTGCCATTGTATACCTTGCTGTTGCCAGCAAGCTTGAATTGCCCATTTATGGCGTAAACCTTCCCAAAAACTTCATTCTGGCTTATAAGGATGAATTCAGGCACCGGGATGCTGCTGATGAATCTGAAGACATACTCTTTTATATCAATCCATACAACAAGGGAGCCGTTTTGGGCCGAAGGGAAATTGATTATTTCATTTCGCAGCAGCAACTCAAACCGCATCCTTCGTTTTACGTGCCATGCTCCAATACCGACATTATTGCCAGGCTCATGAACAACCTGATCCTTTCCTTTGAAAAGCTGGGCCAGACGGAAAAAATAACCCGGATGAAGGAACTTCTCCGGGTTATTGAACCTTAGGCAAATCAGTTGTAGTAACTGAATCTGCTATTTTGCATAGCTCACGGCTCTTGTTTCACGTATTACCGTAATCTTAATCTGGCCGGGATAGGTCATTTCGTCCTGTATCTTTTTAGCAATTTCATAGGAAAGGCTGTCGGCTTCCTTGTCGGTAACTTTTTCGCTACCAACAATCACCCTGAGTTCCCTTCCGGCCTGGATGGCATATGTTTTCATAACACCAGGGTAGGAGAGGGCCAAAGATTCGAGATCTTTGAGCCTTTTGATATATGACTCAACCACTTCACGGCGGGCACCTGGCCTGGCGCCTGATATGGCATCACACACCTGCACAATGGGCGAAATAAGAGAGGTCATTTCAACTTCGTCGTGATGTGAACCAATAGCATTGCAAATCTCCGGTTTTTCCTTGTATTTTTCAGCCAGTTTCATTCCAAATACAGCATGAGGAAGTTCCGGCTCATCATCAGGCACTTTACCAATATCATGCAGCAGACCGGCTCTTTTTGCCAGCTTGGCATTCAGTCCGAGCTCACTGGCCATAACGGCGCACAGGTTTGCCACTTCACGCGAATGTTGCAGCAGGTTCTGCCCGTACGATGAACGGTACTTCATTTTACCAACAAGGCGGATCAGATCGGGATGCAATCCGTGAACGCCCATATCTATTGTTGTTCGTTTACCTACTTCAACAATTTCTTCTTCCACCTGTTTTCTTACTTTTTCTACCACCTCCTCAATGCGGGCTGGGTGAATCCTGCCATCAGTCACCAGAAGGTGCAGCGCCAAACGTGCAATTTCCCTACGCACAGGATCAAAAGCCGAAAGAATAATGGCCTCGGGCGTATCGTCAACTATGATCTCAACACCTGTTGCAGCTTCAAGAGCTCTGATGTTTCGGCCTTCTCTTCCGATAATCCGGCCTTTTATTTCATCACTTTCAATATTGAACACAGTTACCGAGTTTTCAATGGCTGTTTCCGAAGCAACGCGCTGGATGGTTTCAACAACCACTTTCTTGGCTTCACGTCCGGCTGTCATTTTTGCTTCAGCCATGATTTCGTTAACGTAAGAAATAGCTTGAATTTTGGCTTCTTCCTTCAGTGATTCGGTTAACTGGTTCTTGGCATCTTCAGCTGAGAGCCCTGATATGGTTTCCAACTGCTCAACCTGCTGCCGGTGCATCCTCTCGAGTTCTTCGGAGCGTTTGTCGAGCAGGCTAAGCTGGGTTTTCATGCTCTCACGCATGGCCTCCAGTTCATTGCGTGTGCGCTGCTGCTCCTCAATTTTCTGAGATAGCTGCATTTCTTTTTGATTCAGCCTGTTCTCAGTGGCGTTAATCTTGGAATTCTTTTCATTGATGTAACGCTCATGTTCCGATTTTAACTGCAGGAATTTTTCCTTGGCCTGAAGCATCTTGTCGCGTTTCTGTGCTTCAGCTTCAGTTTCTGCCTCCCTGAGTAAGGTATCATGCTTCTTTTTCAGGGCAAAATTCCATAGGAAATAGGAGAGCCCGGTACCGGCAAGAAAACTGATACCGCCTATCAATAGGCATTTGACTGTTGTTAATGTATCTAAGAGTATAATCATTGAATCTGATAATTTAATATATATAGTAAATAAAAAACCCGCATAGGTTTCTTCGTATGTTGATAAAACCCCATTAAAACATGGGTGGAGAGGCCAATATGTTTCGGGCTTCCCATGTTCTGCATTGCTGCAAAAATTCCGGTAAAACCGGAATCAGGGCCTGTCCTAGACACGATGAGCTGTTCTCCAATTTAGTAAGTGTTGAGTTTTTCAGCACTTGAAGAAACTATGCGGGCTATGTTTTTGTATTCAAAGAACGCCTATTACTCCTTGTTCAGATAAGCTTCAAGCTCTTCATTGAAATCCTGTAACTGTTGTTCAATAGGTGATATGTCAAACTTATTTTCCATTTCAATCACCCTGGTCACAAACTGCAGGGCTGCCATCGCCAAAAAATCCTGTACATCCTTGTCAACATAACGCTGCTTATATTGCAGCACTTTCTCATTAATTAACCGGGCAGCTTTTCTGATCTTTTCCTCATCCCTTCTTTCTATTTTAAGTGGATAATAGCGGTCAGCCACATTTACCTTTATTGACAGTTTATCATCCATTATAAAATTCCAAACTTATCGGTTCAAGAGAGCAATACATTTGTCAATCTCCCGCACAATTCTGTTTACCTGTAATTTTGTTGCGTGTACATCATCATCAGGCACTGATGACAACACTTTTGCTATTTTTAAATTTTCATATTTCTTATCCACTGTTTCCAAGTTACTCTCCAATGCTTCAATTCGCTTTATGAGCTCTGTATTTTCTGTCCGCAGCATCTCGGCATTTCTTTTTTGCTCTTCATAAAGCGAAATCACAGTGTTGACTCTGTGTTTCAGACTGGTAAATAACTCGTCAGATCTTGAATCCATTTATACAAATATAGTTTCAAATTTTTATTTCAGAAAGCAAAAGTAGTATTTGTTATTCACATTAGTTTAAAAAACAAAATATAAATAATAGCTTTACAAGCCTGATAGATCAGCATTAAGATCATTTAAATATATGCATAATTTTTCAATTTTATTTTTACTGGCCCTCTTTTTTATTAATCCTACCCTGTTTGCCCAATCGCGGATTAATAAAACCTATTCCTCACCGGTTGATATTCCCATCCTGCTGTCCGGAAATTATGGTGAACTCCGGTCTTCCCATTTTCATGCCGGTATTGATATAAAAACACAACAAACAGAAGGGAAAAATGTTTTGGCAATTGATACGGGCTATGTTTACCGTATTGCAGTTCAAACCGGAGGTTACGGAAAGGTTGTTTATCTGAAACATAAAAATGGCCGGGTTTC
>CAYTNC010000128.1:1330-6930 GCA_964438935.1 uncultured Bacteroidales bacterium | reverse complement strand
GATTCAATTTCAGCCAGGTTCAATGCTTGCGTATCCCTGATTACCGGTACCATCAATCCCTTTTCTGTTTGCACTGCCACGGCAATATCTGTGAAACGTGGAATAATAATGTCATCCCCGTCGATGAAAGAACCCACTCCCGGATAAACCTGCAGTGCCTCTGTTGAAGCCTTGATAAAAAAGGACATCAGTCCCAGTTTGATGCCGTGCTTTTCTTTGAATTGAGCCTGGTATTTTTTGCGCAACTCCATCACGGCTGTCATGTCCACCTCATTGAAGGTGGTGAGCATGGCAGTTTCATTCTTTACTGCAACCAGCCTTTTGCTTATTTTTCTTCTCAACGGCGACATGGGTATCCGATCCGTTTGCCTTCCCCTGGCGACTTCAGGTGGCAGACCTGTTTTTACAGGCTCCTGACTTTTAATAACCAGTTCCACATCGCTGCGCGAAATCTTACGTAATCCGTTAATGATGTCTTCAACCGACAGGTTGTGCGTGTTCATGATACTTTTGGCAAGCGGTGTTGCCTTAACCTGATCGCGGTTTTTTTGTTCAGCCGGAATTACTTCTTTCTGATGATCAACCGGTATTTCCCTTTTTGCTAAGGGTTTTTCCGGTACCTTTAATGATTGGGAAGTAGTGGAACCTGTTTGATCCGTATCAATTGTGCAGGCCACATCCCCAATCCGGGCCTTTTCACCTGCACGCAGCTGTATTTTAACTTTTCCCGGTTCAGGGGCAATCAGCGGGAGTGTTGCCTTATCGGTTTCCACTTCAGCAATTTCCTGGTCTTTTTCAACAAAGGACCCATCTTCAATCAGCCAGTTTCCAATAGCAACTTCAGTAATGGATTCACCTGCTGCAGGTATTTTAATTTCAATAATCATGGCGGTGTAACAACATTATGTTTTTTCGGGGAAATAGCTGTAGCTCTTTAGTATTTCTTCACGCTGGCTACCAACAGCACATTGCAATCCGCAATACTTGCGCTTCAGATTACAATCGCACTTACGAAATACTTTTGATATGATTTCCTGCTGACCGATCTGGTGCACTTTTAACAGTCCGGTTGCCGGGCTCCCGCTGGGTTGCCGGTATACCGGAATGATTTGTCTTTCACCAAACTCATGCCGGATATGCCGCCAGGGGCCCATGTTGCCAGGTTCTTCCTGAACCCATAATGTAATCAAGGCGTTTGAGTATTTTTTCAGTATCTGTTCAACCTGAACAGCAGGGAAGGGGTGAAGTTGCTCAATTCTTACCAGCGCAATGTCTTTTGCGTTATAGGCTTTTTTTTGGGCCAGCAGGTCATAATATATTTTTCCCGAACAGAATACCAGCCTTCTGACTTCACTTACATCCACATCATCATCATCAATTACCTCCTGAAACCGGTTCTCTGCAAGCTCACCAACTGTTGAAATGCAGGCCGGATGCCGCAACAGGCTTTTGGGTGTGAAAACAATCAACGGCACCCTGAAATTCCGGTTGATGCTCGACTGCAACAGGTGAAACAGGTTTGCCGGTGTGGTAGGATTAACAATCTGCATGTTGTTTCTGGCAGCGAGCAATAAAATTCTTTCAATCCGGGCGCTTGAATGTTCCGGCCCTTGTCCTTCAAATCCATGGGGCAGAAGCAATACCAGACCATTCATAAGGCCCCATTTTTCCTCTGCTGAGCTGATGTACTGATCTATAATTACCTGGGCCACATTGGCAAAATCGCCAAACTGGGCTTCCCAAATGGTTAGTCCGTTAGGGTTTGCCAGTGCATAACCATATTCAAACCCCATTACTCCGTATTCATTCAATGGCGAATTATACACCGAGAAGGAAGCCTGGTTCGGGTCGATGTGTTTTAGCGGGACATAAACCGAATCTGTATCTTCAATTACATGTGCTGCATGCCGGTGGGCAAAAGTCCCTCTGATTGTATCCTGTCCGCTAAGCCTCACCGGATGACCTTTATAAACAAGGGTTCCGTATGCGAGCAATTCGGCCAGTGCCCAATCGACTTTACCATTTTCAAGCATTTTGGTACGTTCTTCAGCCAGTTTCCGCGTTTTGTCGATGAATTGCAGATCCGCAGGCAGCAAGTTGATCTTTTTTCCGATATGCTGAATCAGATCAATCGTAATTTCATGATCCCAGTATTTGTCGAAATCCTCTTTCCGGGCGTGTTTGAACTGCTTCCACCGGTTGTGAAGGAATCGTTGGATGTATACTTTGCCCAGACCCATTGAAATTTTCAACTTTTCTTCGAGAAAGGAATTGAAGTTGCTAATCTGATTTTTGATTTCTTCATCGGTAAGTATGCCTTCCTCCAACAGTTTACCGGCATATATATCGCGCGGATTGGGGTGACTGGCAATGGCTTTGTACAGTGTGGGCTGCGAATACCGGGGCTCGTCGGTTTCGTTGTGGCCGTATTTGCGGTATGACAAAATATCAATAAAAACATCCGATGAGAACGCCTGCCTGTATTCTATGGCCATCAGCATGGTATGAACCAGCGCTTCTGCATCATCACCGTTTACATGAAATACAGGAGCTTTGGTTACCTTGGCCACATCGGTGCAATACGTACTGGACCTTCCGTCGAGGTAATTGGTGGTGAATCCCACCTGGTTGTTCACAACAATATGAATGGTGCCGCCGGTTTTATAGCCGGGTAATGCCGACATCTGTACCACTTCGTAAACCACTCCCTGTCCGGCAATTGCTGCATCTCCGTGAATAATTACCGGAAGTATCTTTGAAAAGTCCCCCTGGTATGTGTTTTCAGCAATGCCACGTGCTATACCTTCAATAACGGGCGAGGCAGACTCAAGATGTGACGGGTTTGGAACCAGGTGAACCTCTACTGTTAAGTTGTCTGCAAGTGTCAGTGTATTGCAGTATCCCAAATGGTATTTAACATCTCCCAGTGCAATCTTCTCTTCATATTGTTCAGCGTTGAATTCCTGGAACACGTTTTCATAAGGCTTTTCAATAATATTGGCCAAAACATTAAGCCTTCCCCTGTGGGCCATGCTGAAGAAGTATTCTTTTACACCCATGGAGGCACCTCTTGCTATCAGGTAGTGCAACGCCGGAATAAGGGTTTCAGATCCTTCGAGCGAAAACCGCTTGTGTCCCACAAATCGCTTGTGGATGAAGTTTTCAAATCCTGCTGCTTTCTTTAGATGGTTAAAAATGTCCAGCTTTGTAGCAGCATTAAAATCAGTGCGGTTCCTGCTTCCTTCAATTCTGTTCTGCAACCACTTGATCTTTTCAGGCGCCCTGATGTACATGTACTCAGCTCCAACCGACTGGCAATAGGTTGCCTCGAGGTGCCCGATGATCTCATGGAGCGATTTGTTCCCGATGCCTATTTCTGTTCCTGCATGGAACACAGTATTCAAATCGGATGCTGAAAGGTTATAATTTTCCGGATCAAGGGTGGGGGTGTACTTCCTTCGCGTTCTTACCGGATTGGTTTTGGTAAAAAGATGTCCCCTTTTTCGGAATGCATCAATGTAATTGAGAACTCTGAATTCTTTGTCAATTTGTTCATTTGCATCGGCACCGTTATTGCTGAATTTCAAGGCAAAATCAAAACCGGCAAAAAAGGTTTTCCAACTTTCTTCAAGTGCATCGGGATTTTCGAGATAAAGCTGATACAGGCTTTCAATTGTCTTTGCCTCACTATTTCCAATAAAGGAGAAATTGTCCATCAGCATTCAGGTCAGTTTATAAATTATAACAACCTTAAGGCGCTTTGGTTTGATCGGCTCACCAAATAAATTGCCTCCCTGTGTCTCCGAAAACCTGGAACCCGGAATTGAGTTTTCAGGTATCAGGCTCAGATCATTTTTCCATCCGCCAGATAATTCCTCACATAATCATCCACACCCTCTTCGAGTTTGGTAAAGGGTTTTTGATATCCAGCGTTGATTAGTTTATCCATCCGGGCTTCTGTAAAGTATTGGTACTTGTCCCTGATGTCGATAGGGGTATCTATGAAATCAATGGCGGGTTCAAGGTCCATGGCCCGAAACGTAGCCCTGGTGAGATCCAGGAAGGTACGTGCTTTTCCTGTTCCCAGGTTGTATATCCCTGAGCCGGGACGGTTCTCATACAGCCAGTAGATTACATTTACCAGGTCCTTCACATAAACAAAATCACGACTCTGGCCACCGTCTGGAATTCCGGGTTTGTGGGACCGGAACAGCTTCATCCGGCCGGTTTCACGGATCTGGTTAAAAGCGTGAAATATCACTGAGGCCATACGTCCTTTATGATATTCATTGGGTCCGTATACATTGAAAAATTTCAGTCCGGCCCAGAATGGCGGTGTATCTGGTTGTGAGAGGACCCATTTGTCGAAGTCGTTTTTGGATTCCCCGTAAGGATTCAGAGGTATCAGACTGTTTACTACCTCATGATCGTCATTGTATCCAAGTTCTCCGTCGCCATAGGTGGCTGCAGAGGAAGCATATATCAATGGGAGATTATATTCCGCGCAGGCTTTCCACACCATTTTGGAATAACCCAGGTTCAGTCTGTCAAAAATGGTCTTGTTGAATTCAGCAGTGTTGGTTCGGGCTCCCAGGTGAATTATAAATTCAACTTCGCTGTGGTTCTTATCAAGCCAATCTCCAAAATGATCGCGGTTAACCTGTAAAGAGTAGTCTTTACCGGTGAGATTGCGGTTCTTTTGTTCGCTGCTGAAATCATCCACCAAAACCAGGTCCGTGACTCCGTTTGTATTCAGGAAGCCCGTTAAATTGCTGCCAATAAAACCTGCCGCACCAGTAATTACAATCATAATTTCATAATTCTTATCAGATGCAAAGAAAAGTAATTTCAGCTAAATTAAACAAACTTCTATTTGTCCAGTCGCAACTCTTCCAAAATTTCAAGGACTGTAGCTGTAAGATTACTAAGTGCCAGCGGATGATGCCAGTTATCTACCTTACGTAGTTCAACAAAATAAGAAATTGATCTGATTTGCAGGAAAGGTATCTTTTCCATGAGGCAGGTATAGAAAAAGGCAGCGCCTGCCATGGTTTCTATTTCACATTTAAAACGGCTTTTCACCTTCTGAATGCTTTCCTGCCGGCCATGAAGTGTGTTTACAGTAATGGCCTTAACAGGAATCAGCGATTCCACAACGTCAATTTCGAAGCTTCCCAGGCTTCTCAGAATTTCACCGGTGAAAGGAAATGAATCCTGATCGAGCAATTCCTTCTCACCCAGTGAGAAAAAGGAGTCCTTCTCTTCGAAACCCAAATCGGCAAACTGATCCTGGACAACATGCACCACGAAACCCAATTCGAGAAAATAGTCAAAACTCCCTGCTATACCCAGGTTAATGGCCAGATCGTAGCTGTATGTATTAAGCGCCCTGGTCAGGTGGTAAGCCATGAAAGTACTGCCGTACCCCGGAATGAGAATATCAATATCCAGGTTTCCAAGTTTATAATTGTGCATGTTGTTGAAAACCTTGGCAACATAGGTCAGTTTGTCTTTGAGCAGCTTGACCTCACTGTTGGATGAGGCCACAAGAAGAATTTTCATGGTATGATTGAATTTTCTGGCAGCATTACAAAAAGTTT
>CAYTNC010000128.1:0-1230 GCA_964438935.1 uncultured Bacteroidales bacterium | reverse complement strand
TACATTCCCAATGGCTATATTACCGGGCTCAGTAAAATTGCCAGGGTGGTTGAAGCTTTTGCCCGCAGACTGCAGGTACAGGAGCGACTTACGATGCAAATCCGCGATTGCATTCAGGAAACGCTGAACCCGCTGGGAGTGGCTGTGGTCATCGAAGCAAAGCATTTGTGCATGGTCATGCGAGGAGTACAAAAGCAGAATTCAGTTACCACTACTTCGGCCTTTACCGGTTGCTTTTTAAAGGACAACCGCACCCGGGAGGAGTTTGTACACATGATTGGTCTTAAACTGCACTGATGGAGCAGCAGGAGAAAAGATCTGCTTTTTTCTTGCGTAACCTTGCCAAAGGACTCTTGTGGCTGGCGGTTATTGTGGCTCTTTTCGTTTTCAGCAAGCACCACATTGACAGGGATCTGCTGTTGCAGTTTGAACCTATATTTGAAAAAACAGGCCTGATCCTGTTTATCTTTTCACTGTCTGAGCTGATCATCGGAATCATTCCACCAGAAGTTTTTCTGATCTGGTCGCTCCGTAGCGGTGACCTTCATGTATACTTAATGTATGCCTTACTGCTGACGGTGATATCTTATTTTGCGGGATTAACTGCCTATTTCTTTGGCAGGTATTTGCACAATACCCGCCTCTACAGGTACCTGCGCGAACGTTATTTACAAAGGACAGAATTGTTGCTTCAGGAATATGGCCTGTACCTGATCCTTGTTGCGGCATTAACACCCGTACCCTTTTCAGGTGTTGCCATGCTGGTGGGTTCTGTACACTATCCGGTGCGCAAGTACATTCTTCTTTCCCTCTCGCGTTTTGCCAAGTTTGCCATCAGTGCTTATGTCATTTGGGAAGCCAATATGATTTAGTTTGTTTGAAGACGTATGAACAACCAAAAAAAAAGCCCGGTCTGTTGGATCGGGCTTTTTTTGATCGATAAAGTATTTTATCTGATTTTGCTGCCTACCAGCGCAAAGAATGCAATGTAGGCATAACAAATTATGGGCAGGATAAAGGCAAATTTTACGCCAAAGTTATCAGCAACTGCGCCCATCAATACAGGCACAATGGCGCCTCCCACAATCAGTGTATTGATGATACCTGATGCTGTACTCAATTCACCCTTGTCCAAACCGTCCACACCCAATGCAAAGATATTGGGGAACATCACTGAGTTAAAGAACCCGATTGAACAACCTACCCAAAGGATCAGATTCGAAGGTACCA
>CAYTNC010000127.1:0-6959 GCA_964438935.1 uncultured Bacteroidales bacterium | reverse complement strand
CCAATGCCAATTTATATGCTTTGAATATTGACAAGTCCGATCCGGATTTCCGGGTTTCCTGCTATCTGATCGCCAATGCAACAGGAAACTCAATCAACACGCTAAACGGACAAATCACACTGCTGAATTCTCTGTTTGTAAAAAAAGACCAGCAACTGCAGGTTTATGACCTCAGCCTGGTTGTAGTAAACCATACCGAAAGCAACCGGATGGAGGTCAGATCAGATTTTCTGGATGCCGATCTTTACGGAAAATATGAACTGTCCCGGGTTGGCGAATCGCTGAAGAAGTACCTCCATACATACCTTCCCTCCCTGGTTGACACATCGGCAATAACCGACTTACCGCTGCAAAGCAGCATGAACCTGAATGCCACACTGAAAAATACCAAACCGTTGTTTGATTTCTTTTTACCAGAGTATGGCATTGCCGAAAACAGTACAATTAATCTTACTTACAATCCCGAAAATGGAATAATGCATTTTCATTTTCAAACAAACCGGATTGAAGCAAAAGGACTTGCCTGGGACAACCTCAACCTGATTGTTGACGGTAACGGTCAGTCCATTGCCCTTGATGCCGGGGGTAAGGATTTTGCCATTAATGACCGGTTTAGCCTTGAAAACTTCACCATATTGGCCAACACAGCTGGCGATTCTGCAGGTATTGTAATGAGGTGGAACAACTGGCAGGATTTACAATACAAAGGAGCTTTGAATGCCCTTGCAAAAATAAACCGGCCTGCCGGACATCACCGGCCCAGTGTGGATTTTTTCCTGAAATCCACAGATTTTATCACCAGTGATACGGTATGGACCATACATCCCGGACACATCAGCATTGACTCAAGCCACATACAGTTTGACAACCTGATTATAGGCCATCTGAATGAATACTTCACCATTAACGGGGCGCTTTCAGAAAACCCGGATGAAGAGGTAAATATCCTCTTCAATCATTTTAACCTGGGCAATCTGAATGGACTGTCCATGACCTCCGGCAACAAGCTTGGCGGAATTCTCAACGGTAAGGCAACCATTTCCGACTTATACCACAACGTCCTGTTTACCAGCCTGCTGAAAGTCGACAGTCTGATGGTCAACAATGAAATTCTGGGCAATATGGAAATTACCTCGCGTTGGGATGATGACCGGAAAGCTATTGACCTGGAGGCCCAGGCAATCCGGGACGATCTTAAAATAATTGACATTCGCGGAGAATATCTGCCGGCAGAAAAAGGCAGGCTGGCATTTACGCTTCAACTCGACAGGCTCCGGTTAAACCTGTTCAATCCTTATGTCAGCACTGTGTTCAGTGATCTGAGAGGACTTGCATCGGGAAAAGTGACTTTGACCGGAACCATGGCCAAACCGCTTTTAAACGGTGAGCTGAACCTGCAAAAAACAAACTTTACTGTAAATTACCTGCAGACGCGATATACTTTTTCCGAGAAGGTACTCATTGAAAACAACAACATTTATTTTCAGAACATCCGGATTTTTGATCCCAGCAGTAATTCAGCCTACCTTTCAGGTGCCATCAGAAATAAATACCTCAGGGATTTCCAGCTTGATCTGACCATACGTTCAGATAATTTCATGTGTTTGAACACCACATTGGCCGACAACAAAGATTTTTATGGTACTGCCTTTGCAACAGGGACAATAAAAATAGCCGGGCCTCCCAAAAACATCATTATGGATATTTCGGCCCGAACTGAAAAAGACACTAAAATTTTCATACCACTAAGTAATGACGGTGAACTGAATGAATACCCTTTTATAAACATATACAATGAACGAACCGGCGAGGGCATTGATATTGAGAATTCGGAATACCAGGTAGACTTATCGGGTATGCAAATCAATTTCGACCTGGAAGTGACACCGGAGGCTGAGGTGCAGATTATTTTCGACCCCAAACTGGGCGAAAAAATTAAGGGAACGGGTAAAGGCAACCTCGATATGAAGATCAACACGGCAGGAGATTTCACGATGTTCGGCGACTATGTAATTGAAAAAGGGGATTATCTGTTTACCCTGCAAAATATCATCAACAGGGAATTTACCATTGAATCCGGGGGTACCATCAGGTGGGATGGCGATCCGCTTGATGCCACCATTGATATAAAGGCCTATTACAGGACCAAAGCATCTTTAAACGATTTGCTGGGCACCCGGGATGAGACCACCAGCAACAAGATATGGGCTCATGATCTGATTACCATGACCGGAAAGCTGATGAGCCCTGATGTGAAGTACGACATTGATCTGCCCGGGGCTGATGAATCAATAAAATTAAGCCTGAGCAGTGCCATCACATCCGCTGATGAATTGAACCGCCAGTTTATTTCACTGCTGATCCAGAGCCGTTTTCTTCCCAGTGCAAACCGGTCAGGTCAGGGTCAGTATGCTTCTTCCTCATCATCCTATTCCAGTGCGGCCGGAGTGAATGCCAGTGAATTCCTCTCGAACCAGCTGAGTCACATGTTGTCACAAATAATCAATGACATGGACGTCAACATCAATTACCGTTCAAACCGGCAGATGAAAAACGACGAAGTGCAGCTGGCGCTTTCATACCAGTTGTTTAATGACAAACTGACCATCAGCGGAAACTTGGATGTGGCCACAAATGCCACCGCAGAATCAGGAGATGAGATTGTGGGAGAAGTTGATATAGACTACAAATTAACCAAAAATGGCAAATTGAGGGTCAAAACATACAATCATGCAAATAATGACATGTTATATCAAAACGCACCTTACACGCAAGGCCTTGGCTTTACTTACAGGGAAGAATTTAATACTTTCGGGGAACTGATCAAAAAGTATTTCAAAGGGCTATCGGGAAAGAAGGAAGATGAACCAACTCCTGTTCCTCTGGAAGAACAACCTGACGAAGTTAATAACTAAACCTTAAAAATAAACCCTGGTATTTATCGTTTATTTAATTTTAGCAAAACTAAAAACTGATTATATGCTGTTTGTATTGTTACAGAATGTCACCACCAGCAGCCTGGATAGTCTTTCGGCAGCAGGCGCCGTAAATGCATCACAGGTTTCCTATATCGACCTGGTCTTCAAGGGGGGATGGGTTATGATTCCGATCGGGATTCTCTCACTGATTGCCGTGTATGTGTTTGTTGAAAGATTTATGACCATCCGGAATGCAGCAAAAATCGATCAGAATTTCATGAACCGGATTAAGGATTACATTCATGACGGAAAGGTGGATTCAGCTCTGGCTCTGTGCCAGTCGACCAACAACCCGCTGGCACGCATGATTGAGAAAGGAGTGAGCAGAATAGGCCGCCCGTTGAACGACATCAATATCGCCATTCAAAATGTCGGCCAGGTGGAGATTTATAAACTTGAAAAAGGATTACCCATTCTGGCATCGTGTGCCGGCGGGGCTCCCATGATTGGTTTTTTCGGAACCGTGCTTGGTATGGTCAGAACTTTTATGGATATGGCAAGCGCCGGTAACAGTTTAGACATAGGCGTTCTTTCAAATGGCATTTATATTGCCCTGATCACAACTGTCGGAGGACTGATGGTTGGCATACCCGCTTTCTTTGCTTACAACTACCTGGTTTCCCGCGTTGAGGAACTGGTTAACCGGTTGGAGGCACACTCAATGGAATTCATGGATTTGCTCAACGAACCTGTAAAAAAATAGCTTTAGCTGACTGAATCCTATGGCATTAAGATCAAGAAATAAGATTGATGTGAGTTACAGTACCGCAGGAATGACGGACATCATCTTCCTGTTGCTGCTGTTTTTCATGCTGACTTCCACCCTGATTGCTCCCAACGCGATCAAGCTGCTTCTGCCACAAAGCAACAGCCAGACGTCGAACAGACCCATCACCACCATTTCTATTACAAAGGATATTGATTTCTTTGTTGAAAAGGTGCCTGTGGATTTTGCCAACCTCGAAACGTTGCTCAGGCAAAAAGTAGGGAATGAAGAAGAACCTGTGGTAGCTATTCATTCCGACCAATCTGTACCCATTGAGTACATTGTTGACGTGATGAACATAGCCAAGAAAAATAATTACAAGGTAATCCTGGCCACCAGCCCGGAAGCCAAATAATTGCAGCAATGACAGAAAGGCAGTATGGCATAGTGGGAACGGCAATCATACACACGCTCATCGCGTTGTTTATGATCTTTGCATACATTACCCTTTCAAAACCTGCGCCATCCGAAGGAGGAATCCTGATCAACTTTGGGGATACGGAAAGTGCAGGCGGACAGTATGAACCTGCTTTAAACAACGAGCAATCGGCAGCAGCTGCTGCTGCTAGCGCTGCACAACCTGCAGAACCTGAAGACGGTATGCTGACGCAGGATTTTGAAGAAGCTCCGGCTGTAAAAAAGCCGCCTGCCACCAAAAAGACTGAGCCCAAAAAGGTGGAAACCAAGCCCACTCCAAAGCCAACCGAAACCACTGCCAAGCCTGCCACTCCGGCACCACCGGTGGTGAATAAAAAAGCGTTGTACTCCAGTAAGGGAGCTGCCGGGCAATCAACCACCGAAAGCGGTTCTTCAGAAGGTATTTACAAAGGGTCGGGCAATATGGGTGATCCCGACGGAACGCCTGAATCCGATAATTATTCCAAAGGTCTTGGAGGAAGCGGTATTGGGTTCAACCTGAACGGTCGAAATCCGGTACACCTGCAAAAACCCGAATTCAATATTCAAAAATCAGGTATTGTGGTTGTTGAAATTACCGTTGATCAATCAGGTAAGATTATCAGTGCCACTCCGGGGGTTAAAGGTTCCACTATAGTGGACAATACATTGTATGCAGCAGCAAAAAAGGCAGCACTTGAATCCAAGTTCAACCTGAAAAATGATGCTCCTGAAAGACAGGTTGGCACCATCACCTACCATTTCAAACTCCAGTAAATCAGAAGAACAATAACTGCACGGCAGATACCAGCACGGCAACCAGCAGCACATAGCGTATAAATACCGGCCCCCAGCTTACGGCTGATTTCGTTCCCAGCCAGGCACCTGCCATACTGCCCACAGAAAGTATCAATCCGGCCTTATAGTCAACCTGGTTTCCGATCATGTAAATCGCCAGGGCAAAAGGGGTATACAAAAAAACCAGGAAGTTCTTGATGGCATTTGCCTTAACCAGGTCCATTCCGGCTCCCAGCACCAGTCCCCCGAGCAGAAAAAAACCAACACCGGCCTGGACAAATCCGCCGTATACGCCAATGAAGAAAAATATCAGAAAGTTCAGCCACATCGAACCCGACAGTTCCTTTTCCTGGCGGCCTTTTAGCCAAACCTCAGGCTTGAACAACACCACAAAAAACATAATGATCAGCAACACACCCACAGCCCTTTCCATGGCTTTGGCATTAATGGCCAGGGCAATCAGTGCTCCGGCCACCGATCCGAGAACCGAAGGTATTCCAAGCAGGATGCCTGCCCGTAAATTAAGTGCACCCTGCTTTCTGAATCCTATGGAACCTACCAGGCTCTGAAGCATAATGGCAATCCGATTTGTGCCGTTGGCCACGTTGGGCGGTAACCCAATGAACATGAGCAAGGGCAATGTGAGTAAGGAACCACTACCGGACAGGGTATTAATAAAGCCGGCAACAAGGCCGGCTCCGATAATCAGAATATAGTGATACCATTCGAGATTGACGAGATCCATCCCGCGAAAAGTTAAATTAATTACCAGGCAAACAGCGGATAATCTTTCATCAGCCTGTTCACTTTATCTTTAACCGAATTGATGACCTTGTCATCTTCAATGTGCATGATCACTTCATCAATCAATTCTACAACCGTTTCAATCAAATCTTCCTTGGCGCCCCTGGTGGTAATGGCAGGAGTTCCTACCCGTACACCCGAGGTGGTAAAAGGTGTGCGTGAATCAAAAGGCACCATGTTCTTGTTCAGGGTAATGTCGGCTTTAACCAGCATATTTTCAACCATTTTACCGGTAACATCAGGCACCTTGGTGCGCAGGTCAATGAGCATGGAATGGTTGTCGGTACCATTGGAAACCACCTTATAGCCCTTGTCAATAAAACACTTGGCCATAACTGTAGCGTTCTTTTTTACCTGAATCACGTAATTTTTGTACGAATCCGTCAATGCTTCACCAAAGGCAACAGCTTTTGAAGCAATCACATGCTCCAGCGGTCCACCCTGAATGCCCGGGAATACGGCCAGATCAAGCAGGTTCGACATCATCTTGATTTCTCCCTTGGGAGTGGTATAACCCCAGGGGTTCGGGAAATCCTGACCCAGCATAATCAGCCCGCCTCTCGGACCGCGTAAAGTTTTATGCGTGGTGGTAGTAACAATATGGCAATGCGGGAACGGGTGGTTGAGCAATCCCTTTGCGATCAACCCTGCCGGATGGGCGATATCAGCCATTAACAAAGCCCCCACTTTATCAGCTATGGCACGCATCCTGGCGTAATCCCAGTCGCGTGAGTAAGCCGAGGCGCCTGCTATGATCAGTTTCGGTTTTTCCTGAAGCGCAATTTCCTCCATTTTATCATAATCCACCCTTTCCGTATCGGGATTCAGCGTATAGGCAACAGGATGATACAAAATGCCCGATGAATTTACCGGTGAGCCGTGCGACAGGTGACCTCCGTGTGACAAATCGAGGCCCATGAATTTGTCGCCCGGATTCAAAACTGCCAGCATAACTGCAGCATTGGCCTGGGCACCGGAATGCGGCTGAACATTGGCCCAGGCTGCTCCAAACAGGGTTTTAATCCGCTCAATGGCCAGCACCTCCACCTCATCAACTACCTGGCAACCTCCATAATAACGCTTGCCCGGAAGGCCTTCGGCGTATTTATTGGTTAAGCACGATCCCATGGCTTCCAGAACCTGGTCGCTTACAAAGTTTTCTGAAGCAATCAGTTCAATACCATGAAGTTGTCTTTCATTTTCTTTTTTAATCAGGT
>CAYTNC010000126.1:0-6987 GCA_964438935.1 uncultured Bacteroidales bacterium | reverse complement strand
GCATCATATCGGGATGCCTGAAATGGTGTTTTCCGGTCAGCAGGCCATTGCGGTTGACCACCCTGTGGGCCGGTACGAACCCGGGTTGCAGGTGAGAGGCGTTCATGGCCCATCCTACCATGCGCGCGGCTTTTGGTGCTCCGGCAAACCGGGCAATGGCTCCATAGGAAGTCACTCTGCCGGCAGGGATCAGTCTGACCACATCGTATACCCTATCAAAAAAGCCGTCGTTGTTGCTGTTCGTCGACTGTTTCTTCAATTGTTTTCTCATGGGGCAATTCAATGCACAGGTAATTGATTTTCATCCCCTGATTCAGAAACTGCTGCTCGTAAAAGGTTTTGATATCAAGGATGTCATTGCACATTCCGGAATGGTAAAGATCATTGGTCTGATACCTGATGACCAGGCTGTTGTTCCGGGCCAGTTTAAGGGTGTACTCATAGAGCTCGGTGCTGTCGGTCTTCAGATGCATCAGGCCGTTGTTAACCAGGAACCGTTTGTAGTTATTCAAAAAACGGGCAGAAGTAAGTCTTTTGCGTTTCTTTTGTAATTGCGGATCGGGAAAGGTAAGCCAGATCTCCTCCACTTCACCCGGGCCGAAAAAAGAGGTGATCTGTTCAATATGGGTTCTCAGAAACATGACATTGGAGAGCTTTTCGGAAAGCGCTGTGCGGGCACCCCGCCACATTCGGGAACCTTTGATGTCGACTCCAATGAAGTTTTTCTCGCGTAATTTCCTGGCCAGGCCAACGGTGTATTCTCCTTTGCCGCATCCCAGTTCAAGCACAACGGGGTGGTTATTTCCAAATCGTTCCTGGTTCCACTTTCCCTTAAGCGCATAGTCTTTCCCGAAAACATCGTCAAATTCAGGTTGTACCACATTTGAAAAAGTTTCCATTTCAGCAAATCGCTGCAACTTCTTTTTTGTCATGAAACAGCAATGAAATTTTTCAGTTTTTTGAGCGGGCCTTTTCTATTCTCAGTCCGATATCGGTTACATACTTCAGTTCTTCTACCCACATGGCCTGTTCAACATCAAACTGGTAGATTCCGCGCAGCGGGAAGCGAATGTTCTGCCGGTAAGGCATGTATAACGTATATACGGAAGCAGCTCCTTTTCCAAGCCATTTCCCGCGGTCGTCAGCCAGCACCACTTCAACCGTATCACGCAATGTCAGTCCCGAAGGCGCATGCGTGGTTACGAACAGATACAGGTTGCTGTACTCGTATTCACCTGTAGTTCGCACCGAGAGGTATACGTTTTGTGTGGTTGCCGTATCGCTGATGTTTACATTGAAATGCAGGATATCGTGGCTATTCCAGGTTTGATCTTTAAATGACCGGTATTCTTCAAACACCCTTTGCCGGTCACAGGAAAAGAGCGTTAACAGAATCCATACGAACAGGCTGGCCTTTTTCATTTTATCGGCGGCGTTTATGGTGATGCTTTTTATTGGGTCGGGGAGCTGGCTTATCCTCAATGCGCGTCAGAATCTTTTCGTCAACCGCATTTTTGTACTGGTAATCAATAATGGGCGCAATATCCACATTTACGGTACTTTCCAGCTTTTTGATTTTTTCACCCTTCCGGTTTTTGGCAATAATCTCCTTAACCTGATCCACGGCAAGGCAAACAATTTCCGCAGGCATGACCCTTTTGGAAGAATACCACATCAGGCGCTTGAAAACGTCCGTCTTCTGATGATAAAACGAACCCTGTTCGGTATCGAGTGGTATGGATGTGTTGGGGAAGTCCTTCTGGGCGTCCAGGTAACACGACAGTTCGTAATTCAGGCAGCATTTCAGCTTTCCGCACTGACCTGCCAGTTTCTGAGGATTGAGAGAAACTTCCTGGTATCTGGCTGCATTGGTGGTTACCGAAACAAAGTTGGTGATCCAGGTGGAACAGCACAGCTCGCGTCCACACGATCCGATTCCTCCGATTCTCCCTGCCTCCTGCCGGGCACCAATTTGCTTCATCTCGATCCTTACTTTCAGCTGCTCTGCAAGTATCTTGATGAGCTCCCTGAAATCAACCCGGTCATCGGCTATGTAATAGAAAATGGCTTTGGTTCCGTCGCCCTGGTATTCCACATCCCCTATTTTCATGTCGAGTCTGAGATCCAGCGCAATCTTTCTCGACTTGATCATGGTAGTGAACTCATGTGTCATCGACTCATTCCATTTGTCGATATCGGCCGGTTTTGCCTTGCGGTAAATTTTACGGAATTCGGTACCTTCAACCGGTATGTTATTGTTATCAAGTTGAAACCTGACCAACTGGCCCGTCAGCGATACAATTCCGATATCGTGACCCGGTGATGCTTCCACGGCAACAATATCGCCCCTATTCAATTTCAGATCGTTGACATTTTTATAATACCCCTTACGGGTATTTTTAAAGCGGATTTCAATAATATCACAATCCTGATATGATTCGGGAATATCGTGCAACCAGTTTGTGTTGTCGAGTTTGTTGCCTCCCATGTCAACACAGGTGAAAGATTCCGAAGTATCTTTAAGTAATTTATGGCATCCACGGCCATTAGAACCGTTGGTCATTAGTCTTCATTTTTAGCTGTAAATGGCAAAAGTAAAAAAATAAATGGTACCGAAGGGGCAAATTATCCATATTGGCTCCTTCATGTTATTCCGTAATATTCCAGGTGACCTCATGATCCCAGCTCGATCTCAGGTCAATCGGTGAACTCCCCAGGTAAATTTTTTCAGGCTGAACATGTTTCAGGTAATTGCCGGTATCCCACTTTCCATTGCCATTCCTGTCATAAATGCTTTTGAGGTGATACTTACCGGGTGCCAAAAAATCAAAAGTGACCAATCCCTGAACAGTGGCAATTTTTGAAGTAACTACCTGGCTCTTGTCATTCAGGAGCTGAACGATCATGGGATACTCGCCACCTGCCAGTGTCAGCAGAATTCTGCCATAATAATCCGCTTTTTGGGTAGTAAAGCTCAGTAATATCGAATCGTTGGTATGGCCATAGATATCAAAAGCAGTGCCCGGCTTCAGTAAAATCTGGTATTGTAACTCCTCTTCCCATTTGCTTTCAACCCGGAAAGCCCTGACAGAAGATGAATCCCGGGTGCATATAAATGTCTGCTTCACAAACAGGGTATCCACCTTCCTGAAAAATTCAATGCTGTCGGGATTGACTGATTGTAAAGGCTTATCGGCAGCGAATCGCAAGGGTATGTGGAGGTGCTGCAACCCGCGGTTGGAAGTGCCGGATGTTATGGCAAGCGATTCTTTTCTGACCTCTTTTTCCGCCTTCCTCGATGCCCTGCCGGTTGAACCCCTTTCGGACCTGCCGGTTGAAGGGGAATGCCTGAACATTACTGTATCATTGCGTTGCACAAATCTGCCGGCTGAATCGGTGGTGAGGTAAGAGAGTTTCAGCCTGAGTGTGTCCATTTTTACAATGTTTGTGTCTGTTATCCAAAAATTAACACTGTCGTTATTGCGGGATGCTTCTTTAATATACCAGTTTTCACCCGGTGAAAAATTCAACGGGGCAAGCTGCAACGTATCAAAAGGAGGTCTGTTGAATATTACCGAAAAGCGTTCGGATGCCTCGCGGCTGCGGGAGGAAATGAATACCTTGCTGTTTTCCTCGGTGAACGAAAAAAGCGAGATATTCAGTGCATGAACCAATTTACCCGGGGCAATGGTGGTGTCGGCAACGGCAGGTTCTTTTTCCTGACGGCCGCTCCTTCCCTGCTTAACAGCAGGCGTTATTATTTTAACCGTATCGCGGATATAGGTCTGGCTTACCACGTTCCCGGGATTTAATACCAGAAGTGAATCCATAAAGGCAATATTGTCCAAAGCAGGATCATACATCAGATTGTTGTTGACATCTTTCAGGGCTATGATCCTGAAAGTATCCGGTGGCAGGTTATTCACGACAAACAGTCCGTCTTTATTTGTTTTGCCGTAAAACCTGGGGATCTCGAGGAGCGGAGCAGAATCTGACAAATTGGTATAAAGCATTACCAGAAAGGCACTTTCCTTAATGTCTTCGGGTTTGTGATCAAATGCCTGTAATGCGCGTCCGGTAACTGAAAGTGAGTCAATCACACTGCCTGTGGAAAAAACGAATTCAAAGTCGGGTAAAAGATTGCCTTCGTTAAAATCGGCCAATGAATATCCGAAATTGAGGGTATAGGTGGTTTGGGGCAAAAGTTCCTCATTCAGTGTCACAACTATTGTTTTATCCTTGACCCGGATCAGTGGTTTTTCTTTCATTGGCGGAGATACAATGATTTCCCTGCTTTGGTCCTTGAGCTGAATAAACTCATCAAATTCAATGTTGATCCGGTCGTCGGTAAAATTATTTGCACGGTTTTCCGGTGTGGAAGTAACATAAACGGGCGGATTCATGTCCTTTGGTCCGCCGGACGGCCGGCCAACCCGGGCACAACCGGTAACCAAAACGGCCAGTAACAAAGCGGCAGGAATGACTTGATGGTATGATTTGAACATAAACAAAACTATTTTACCTGCACAAATATAAGTAACAATGCAATGCCTTAAAGGTAGTTTTGTTAGATTTGCATAAATAACCGCATCTTATGTCACTGAATTATATTATCTGGGATGCAATTCCCCAGCTGATTGATCTTGGAAAATTCGAGATCAGGTATTACAGCCTCCTGTTTGCACTGGGCTTCATTCTGGGTTATATTATCCTGCTAAAAATTTTCAAAAAACAAGGCCGGACCGTGGAATTTCTGGACAAGCTGACCATTTATATGGTTGTCAGCACCATTATCGGCGCCCGTGTAGGTCACTGCCTGTTTTATGAGTTTGATTATTACATACAAAATCCGCTGGAAATCATTCTTCCCTGGCGCGGAAGCATTGGCAACGATTTTGAATTTACCGGTTTCCAGGGACTTGCCAGTCACGGTGCTGCCATTGGCATACTTGCCGGTATTTACATTTTTGCAAGAAAGACCAAATCGTCGTTCCTGTGGGTGATGGACATGATTGTTATTGTTACAGCCCTGGCCGGCTCATTGATCAGGCTTGGCAACCTGATGAATTCAGAGATTTATGGAAACCCCACAAAAACCACCTCGGGATTTGTTTTCACGCACGATCTGACACGCGTTCTTACACAAAAATACGATGGCGTTATTGAGGATGTCAGCTACAGTAAGGTCAGGGGCAAAGATATGCAACTGTCACAGGGAGTACCGGTTGAAATTCATATTGAATTTGCCAAAAAGGTTAAGGATGAAAATAAGATCAAAAAATTTGGAGATGAGCTGCTTGCCGAAGATATAACCCGGTATGATCTGGATAATAATTTATTCCTGCTTCCGGGCGATTCCCTTAATTACAGCATTGAACGTAGGGATAAGCGGCTCTGGATCAACGCAACAATAGGCGGCACGCCCCGGCATCCTTCCCAGCTTTATGAAGCAGGCAGCTATCTGGTGATTTTCCTGCTGCTCATGTTTGTCTTTTTCTCTTATGAAAAAAGGCTGAAGGATGGCTTTCTCTTCGGAATATTCCTTTTGCTTGTTTTTGCATCCCGCTTCTTTATAGAATTTCTGAAAGAAAACCAGGAATCATTTGAAGATGCGATGTCGCTTAATATGGGCCAGATTTTGAGTATCCCCTTTGTTATAATTGGCTTGTCACTGATTATCTGGAAGTGGCCCCGGAAAGAATTAACCAATTGAGTCACACGCATCATAACCACCAGGTTCATTCAGGCGAATCGCACGCAGACAAGAACCTCCTGATTTCTACATTGCTCAACCTGAGCGTTTCCATTGCAGAAATAATAGGAGGTCTATTATCCAACAGCCTCGCGCTGATATCCGATGCCCTTCATAACCTGGGAGATACTTCTGCTCTTTTTATTGCCTACATAGCCAGCCATGTCAGCCGGAAAACCAGTACCCCTAAAAAGACATTCGGGTACAAACGGATAGAAATTCTGGCTGCGCTGTTTAATGCCATCATTCTTGTGGCAATCGTTGTTTACCTGTTTGCTGAAGCAATAAGGAGGTTTAATCATCCTGAACCCATTAAGGGATTGATTATGCTGGTAGTTGCCGTGGTGGGCTTTGCTGCCAATTTTATCTCCATAGTGCTGCTGAAAAAGCATTCTACGGCAAATATCAACATCCGGGCCGCTTACATTCATTTACTGGGCGATACGATTTCTTCCATCCTGGTTATCCTTTCGGCCATCCTGATCTATTTTTTCAACCTGTTCTGGATTGATCCCCTGGTAACCGTATTGTTGGGGCTGTATCTCCTAAAAGAAACCTACCTGATACTCAGAGAGTCTGTAGATATTTTAATGCAGGCAACCCCTCCGGGGCTTGATTTAATAAAAGTGAAAGAAATGCTGGAGTCGATTCCGGCCATTGACAACATACACCATGTTCACGCCTGGAATTTGAACGACCAGGAAATACATTTTGAATGTCATGTGGATTTGAAATCGGATTTTCGGATCAGTGAAACTGAGGATATTCAGATTGCCATCCGGAAAATTCTGATGAACAATTTTGGCATCAGGCATGTTACTGTACAATACGAATACAATTGTTGCGAAGATAAAAACATGATCCATACCGCTGAGAAATTATGAATGAGGTGAAGGTAAAAGTGCAGGGCATGAATTGCAATCATTGCAAAATCATTGTAGAAAACGGACTGAAAAAAATTCAGGGCATTGATTATGCGATTGCTGATATTATAAATGGTGAAGTTTCCATTAAAGGTGCAGCAGTGGACCTGTCTGCAGTTCAGGTGGCAGTTGAAGATTTGGGTTATGCCTATAAGGGTATTATTGGTTGAACGCCCATCATTATTCTTTAAAATTACCCGGGAACCAATTTGTTTTCAGGAGCGTTTTGTATATTTGCAGGCTCGTGAATTGAGAAAAGTTTTGTTAGTCAATTTTTAAAATTTATACCTGAATGTACAAGATTGTATTGTT
>CAYTNC010000125.1:0-6999 GCA_964438935.1 uncultured Bacteroidales bacterium | reverse complement strand
GGGATCCGAATGCACCACGCCCCTCAATGGACGAAATGTGGCGTCGCAGCATTAAGGGCGAAATGGCCAGTCGCGAAGTCGCATTGGACCGTTTGGAGAAACATATTAAAACCGTGGTAGGACGATACAAAGGGCGCATTATTGGTTGGGATGTGTTCAACGAATCGATTGCCGACAGCGGTGACTGTACAACGGAGAACCTGCGGACATTCAGCTGGTACAAGGTAGTAGGACCGGAAGTTCTGACCCTGGCTTTCAAATGGGCTCATGAAGCCGATCCCAATGCACAGCTTTATTACAACGACTACAACATAGAACAGGGCGCAGTTGAAAACAAAGGCAAACACGCCAGCTCCATGGTGTTGCTCAAACGGCTCATTGCAGAAAAAGCCCCGATAACCGGTGTAGGCATTCAGGGACACTGGCACCTGGACACCAACCTCGAAGATGTTGAAAAGGCTATTGAGAATTACGCCTCTTTGGGACTGAGGGTTGCTATAACAGAACTCGACGTAACAGCAACAGGTGATAACAGCGGTGCTTTCGGTGTGCGCCAGGGCGACAGAACCATCCCGCAGGAAAACTACGAAAAACAGGCTGAGGTATACAGAAAGTTGTTCGAAATCTTTATGCGTCACGCAGACGTCATTGATCGCGTCACTTTATGGGGCATCAGCGATACCCGGTCGTGGCGTTTTGGTCAAGGCGCACTTTTGTTTGACGGCCAGCTGAATCCAAAACCGGCTTTCAAGGCGGTTATTGAGGCAAGTGAGAAGTGACAAGAGACAAGAGCCAAGATAGGGACGAGTTGCAGCGGCAGTAGCAGCAGCAGATGTCATACAGAGCCTGTCGAAGTATGACGAGTAGCCTGTGGTAAGTCGCACTTCGACAGGCTCAGTGTGACTGGCGTTGTCATATTGAGTTTGTCGAAGTTGATAATGAGCGAAGCCGAAGTATGACGAGTAGAACTTGTAGTAAGTCACACTTCGACAAGCCGTCTGCCGGCAGGCGCAACGGAGTGGCGCGAAGCAACCGGAGCGCACCGGAGTGGAGTAGCCGTCATTGCGAGCGCAACGGAGTGGAGCGAAGCAACCGGAGCGAAGCGGAGCTCAACGAAGTTAATCTATATTGCGAAGCAATTAACAAGAGATTGCTTCGGTCGTGCCTCCCGCGCAATGACACCGAGGTCGTCGTACCTCCTCCCTGCCTGCCCTGCCTACCGGCAGGCAGGCTCAGTGTGACCGGCGTTGTTATAAACAAAAACCAATAGTATGAAACAACTAACCATCCTGTTCATTTTTCTGATGGCAGGTGCCATTTCGCAGGCCCAGGATATTGCATATGCTCAATCGGTGGTTCAGCAATTGACATCTCCTGAATTGCAGGGAAGAGGATACACTGCAAAGGGGGATTGGCTTACCGCTGAATTCATCGCCGGTGAATATAAAAGAATGGGATTGGTGCCGCTAAATAAGTCGTTTTACCAAAAGTTTGATATTCCAATAAACACATTCCCCAATGCCCTGTCTCTGAAAATAAACAATGAAGTTTTAAAACCGGCCATAAATTATCTGATAGCATCTTCTTCACCGGGTATTAAAGGGAAATTCAACGTGGTCACATGCAGCCGTAAAGACATGGACACAAAAGAAAAGCTGATCAGTCTGATTAACAAAGCAGGCACCGACTTTATTTTAATTGACAATACGGAGAAATCAATAACAGATCCGGAAGCAAATAAAAAAATTGACGATTACATTAATTTTCTTAAGTACAGTCCGCAAGTTCCCAGTAAAGGGATTGTAATTTATACAAAGGAGAAATTAACCTGGGAAAACTCAGTTTTTGTGAATGTCAGACCGGTTGTAATTATTAACAAGGAAATCGATCTGAAAAGCTTTCAATCGTTTGAAATCATAGTTGAAAACAAGTTTATTAAGAATTATGAAACACAAAATGTTGTTGGTTATATAAAAGGCAGCGTGAATCCGGACTCATTTCTGGTTGTTACAGCACATTATGATCATTTGGGCCAAATGGGAAAGGAAACCTATTTTCCCGGAGCCAATGACAATGCCAGTGGAATTGCCATGTTGTTGAGCCTGGCTGATCATTATTCAAAAAACAAACCTGGATATTCCATGCTGTTTATTGCCTTATCGGCTGAAGAGGTTGGTCTTTTGGGCGCTAAAAAGTTCACTGAAGATCCTTTAGTTGAATTGAACAGGATCAGGTTCCTGATTAATTTTGATTTGGCAGGAACAGGTGAAGAAGGAATCAGGGTAGTGAACGGAAGTGTTTACAAAAACAAGTTTGACCTATTGACTCAGCTGAACACGGAGCATCAACTATTACCAAAAATAGATATACGCGGGGCTGCCTGTATCAGCGACCACTGTTTGTTTTATCAGAAAGGGGTTCCGTGTTTTTACATCTATACACAGGGGGGTATTAAGGCGTATCACGATGTTTATGACAAATATGAAACCTTGCCGCTTACTGAGTTTGTCGATTATTGTAATTTAATGATACGGTTTTTTGATTCTTTTTGAGGCTGAAAGTAGAACCAAGAGCCATGAACCAAGAGCCAAGACAGGGACGAGAGACGAGCCTGACTGCATTGCCATTTCGACAGGCCATATGTTCGGCGTAGGCTGTGCCCATAGCCGTGAAGCTAAGGTATATTTGTTATGCATCGTTAGCATACAACCGGGGCTTTGCCCCGAATCACCTTGTCACTTTTCCCTACAGCTGGAAAAGTGACCAAAAGAGCCGCCGCTGCTGATAAAAGGCTAAAAATCAATTCACGCGCTACACAAGAAAATAAACTCGGCCGTATGAACCGGCCTCAAACATATTTTCTTATCAGCATTTGTTAAGCAGGCCTGGCATCCTGCAATGAATTGATTTTTTTAACGCCTTTTCTCAGAGGCGGATCACCCTAGTTCATGGGCGCTGAAACAGTGCTCAATCTCAACGATAGACAATCATGTAGGTGCTATTTTTTAACATAAAACATGTAGCGATGAACTGGGTTCATTAGTTAGCACTGCCTTCCAATACGCACCGTGCGGTGGCCAGACAAAACGTAAAGGGCGTGCCGGGACTAGCCAGGGATTCGTTTTGTCTTGACTTTTCTTGCTTCGTTCTTTGCGTCAAGGCAAAGAATGAAGTGGGGATTCGGGGCAAAGCCCCGTTTGCATGCTGCCGATGTAACGCTAATACAACGTGCCTGAGGAAAGTTGTTTTTGTTAGAGTCTACCTTTGGCGCTGTAGCCAAAAGTGACAAAGGGGTTCGGGGCAAAGCCCCGGTTAAGTGCTAACGATGTACCGGCTGGTTGAAATTGCTGCAAAAAAATAATTATAACTTTGTACTATTCATTTCAATGAAACATCCATGAAATAAAAATAATCAGATGAAACAGCCAATCTTACTAACATTACTATTTATTACAACAATGAGCTATTCGCAAACAACAAACACAGACATTTCCAAAACCATAATTGCTTTGGAAAAACAAGCACTGGAAAAGTGGAACCAGGGTGACCCAAGCGGTTATCTTAATCTTTCAGCTGATGACGTATCGTACTTTGACCCGGCCATTGAACAGCGGTTAGATGGACTTGACGGCCTTAAAAAATATTATGAGCCTATTAAAGGGCTGATTAACGTATCCAAATATGAAATGCGCAACCCGCTAGTTACTGCCACCAACAATATGGCTGTGCTGACCTTTAACCTGATTTCTTACCATGGTGACCAGGCATCGAGGTGGAACTGTACCGAAGTGTACCGGCTAGAACCCAGCGGACAATGGAAAATTGTTCATACGCATTGGTCGAATTTCGTGAAACCGCAGTAGAAGAATCAAGACAGGGACAAGGTACGAGTGACGAGTGACGAGTGACGAGCCCTTAAGTTCGGCTCAGGCTGTGCCCATTGCCGTCAAGCTAAGAGAATATTTTATATAAAAAGGCACTCACTTCATTAATTGGAGATGAGTAATGAAAATGCGCTATCCCCCTTTGGAGGGGCTGGGGGAGGATTACGGAGTTACCCCATGTTTATTACGAACAAATTTTTAGAACATTATTATAGTGCCAATATAAAGGAGACTTCATGCAAGTCCACCCCCTGACCCCCGCCAGCGGGGGATATCGCTATGTTCAGCGTTAAGTGTTATGATATTGATGGTGCCATATACAAATTAAAGAATATCAACAATATACATTCTTAGCTTGACGACTATGGGCACAGCCTGAGCCGAACTAAGGCCGAACTAAGGATTTATGCCGGTAATACACGCCCGTTACAATCTGTGTTAAAAATGAGTTAAACCCCAAGTTTCATCTCTGTATGTGCCAGTTTCCGATAATTTCGCAAAAGTAACGAATCAGGTTGCATTCAGGGTGGATGTGCATTGTGCATTTACTGCTGTTATGTTTACCTTTATACACGGACAGCCGGAACATTGAGAATTCTTCAAATATCAGAATGCAAAGTCGTAACTTTATTACCCGATCATTTTTTAGGTCGGCTTATGTTTTATTCAAACCACTATAGAAATATCAATTTATGATCCATATGAGAAAAGTGAGATTGTCATTGTTTGCCGTGCTGCTGATAGCGGCATTCAGTAGTACTGCGGGCCAGGATTTGATACTCAATGAGCGTGAGTATTTCGAAACGCAGGGCGTCAACGTCCTTGTGTACAATAACCTTTTTACCGGAGGTTTTAACGATGAGAAGAATTCCGGTATAGAATTAATTCACCACGGCGTTAGAACATCGCAAGGCGGTGCTGTACGACTTTCCAATACTCCGGAACAGTGGGACCTGGTTCCGGCCATATCAAACCGTACTGTAAACAAGGCAACAAAAACCATTGAGGCCAAGCTCAGGTACAATGATTACGACTTTGATTCACGTGTGGTTGTCACTGCCAGGGGCAAGGGTGTTGAAATTTCCGTTTACCTCGACAAACCCGTTCCCAAAGAACTTGAAGGAAGTGCCGGGTTTAACCTTGAGTTTCTTCCCTCGCAGTATTGGGGAAAGACCTATTTGATGGATGGGCGTATCAATCGGTTCCCGCGCTATGCCGCAGGTAACACCATTACCAGGCCGAACAGTGAAAAACCAAAGCAGTATAAGGGATATAAAACTTATGATGACAGGGGTACCGACAGATTCATTGATCCGCTTCCGCTCGAAACCGGGCGCACCTTCCTTCTTGCACCCGATGAACCCGGACGGCTGGTAACAATCACCTCACCTGATGCCGACCTGATGCTTTATGACGGTCGTATGCTGGCACAAAACGGCTGGTATGTAGTTCGCAGTTTGCTTCCGGCAGGAAAAACAGGCAAGGTGTTGACCTGGACGGTTGAACCCAATGCCATAAAAGGTTGGGTAAGAGAGCCCAATATCGGTTTCTCCCAGGTGGGTTACATACCGTCGCAACAAAAAGTTGCTGTAATTGAACTCGACAAGAAAGACAAACCGCAATCAAAAGCATCGATCTATAAAGTAGGCATAGATGGCACAGCCACCAAAGTGTTCAGTGGTAAAATTGCATCCTGGGGTGACTATTTCAAATATCACTATGTAAAATTTGATTTTTCCTCAGTTAAGAACCCTGGTGTATACTACATTCAGTATGGCAAACTGAAAACAAACAACTTCATTATTGAAAACAACGTTTACGATAAGATAACTGATGCCACCAGCGATATCTGGATTCCCATACACATGAATCACATGTATGTAAACGAGGCTTACCGGGTATGGCACGGCGAACCTTTTAAGGAAGGTTATCTGCAGGCTCCTCCCAACACCGATCATTTCGACCTGCATCGCCAGGGACCCACAACCGATACCAAGTATAGTGCTTTGGAATTGATTCCCGGCTTAAACATTGGTGGTTTCTTCGACGCAGGAGACTTTGATATTGAAACCGGATCGAACATCAGCGTGGTGCAGAACTTTGTAAGAACCTGGGAATATTTTAAACCCTTACGCGATCAGACTTTTGTTGATCAGAAACAGCGTTATGTTGATTTGCACCGTCCGGACGGAACACCAGACGTATTGCAATTTATCGAACATGGGACATTGAACCTGGTGGCCCAGGCAGAGATTCTCGGCCACATGTCGCAAACGCTCTCTAATGCGGTTCTCGACAATTACCATCACCTGGGTGATGCAGCCTCCATAACAGATGGCCTTCCGTATAACCCGAACCTGGGCCCATACGAAATAGCCCCCGATGGCCGGTCGAGCGGAGTTAAGGATGACATGTGGGCATTTACCAGCCGCAATCCCGGTCTCGATCTCCAGGCAGCAACGATGTTTGCTGCAGCAAGTAGGGCATTAAAAGGATATAATGACGACCTTTCGGCAAGAGCCCTGGAACAATCGAAAAGACTGCAAAAAGAAGCTACCGAATTACTTGCCAAACAACCCCAGAATCCTTTTGGCTGGGGCGGCAGATCGGCAGATATTTCCACCTATCTTCAACTGTATATATCAACCGGAGAGCAACAATACATCGATAAGTTTCAGGAACTTTTATGGCCCGCACTTGATCGTAGTGTTAATTTCGGCCTGCTGACAGCATTGGATGCCGTACCGCACCTGGATGCATCTTACAAAGAAAAGCTCCGGCCCTATGTTGTAAAGTACAAAGAGTATATCCTCGGGCTTGAAAAAAACAATCCTTATGGAGTACCCATCGGCCTTGGTAACTGGGCAGGCGGCGGAGCCCTGTTGGATTTTGGCACCACCGTTTGCTTTGCCAGGAAATACTTCCCCGACATTATCGATGCCAGCGATGCTTTCAAAACCTCCGACTTCCTGTTTGGCTGCCATCCGTATCACAACTATTCGCTGGTGGCAACAGTGGGTGCTACGCGTCCGAAAGCTGTGTTTTACGGCAATAACAGGGCCGACTTCTCATTCATTCCGGGCAACGTGGCTCCGGGTATTTTGTTCAGACAACC
>CAYTNC010000124.1:0-7042 GCA_964438935.1 uncultured Bacteroidales bacterium | reverse complement strand
TTCCTTTTGAAATATCTGATACTTTACCCATAAAAAAAATTTTCCGCAAAATAAATGAATTAATTTCACTTTATATCAATCGTTTTCACTTTTCTCTAAAAGCTGCTTGTAAGCTTGCATTTCGTCACGGAATCTTGCCGCTTCAATGAAATTTAGTTCAGATGCAGCTTTTTCCATTGATTTCTTCGCATTCTCCATTGCCTTTTTGAGTGCGTTACTGTTCATGTATTTAACAACCGGATCAGCTGCAATATCCACCTTCACGGGCTCAACATAAACCTGTTTTTCTCCTGTTTTTCTGCGGATGTCATTCAGAATATTGGAGGCTGCCTTGATGATTTGTTGCGGTGTGATGTTGTTTGCTTCGTTATAAGCCAGCTGAATTTCTCTGCGGCGGTTGGTTTCATCAATGGTCTTTTGCATGGAGTCGGTAATTTTTCCGGCATACATGATCACCCTTCCATTCAGGTGCCTTGCTGCCCGGCCTGCTGTTTGTGTCAGAGATCGGGCAGAGCGCAAAAAACCCTCCTTATCGGCATCCAGGATGGCTACCAGTGAGACTTCCGGCAAATCCAGTCCTTCCCTGAGTAAATTCACCCCCACCAGCACATCAAACTTGCCCTCCCTCAATCCTTCCATGATTTCAATTCTTTCAATGGTATCCACATCCGAATGAATGTAACTGCAGCGGATGCTAAGCCGCAGCAGGTAACTCGACAGTTCTTCCGCCATGCGTTTGGTGAGGGTGGTAATCAGTACACGTTCATCGTTGCTGATATTGCTGCGGATCTCTTTGAGCAGGTCATCAATCTGATTCAGTGAAGGCCTGACCTCAATTACGGGGTCAAGCAGGCCGGTAGGCCGGATCAGTTGTTCCACAATGACGCCCTCGCTCTTTTCGAGTTCATAGTCAGCAGGTGTGGCACTCACATATATAATTTGTCCTACCAGGTTTTCAAATTCTTCAAATTTCAGCGGTCTGTTGTCAATGGCAGAAGGCATCCTGAATCCGAATTCAATCAGGGTCTGCTTGCGTGAATGATCGCCACCATACATGGCCCTTATTTGTGAAATGGACACATGGCTTTCATCAATAACTGTCAGGAAATCATCCGGAAAGTAGTCAAGCAGGCAAAAAGGACGATGGCCCGAAGGGCGGCCATCGAAGTACCTGGAATAGTTCTCGATTCCCGGGCAATAACCCAGTTCCTGAAGCATTTCAAGATCATAGGTAACCCGGTCAAGCAATCTTTTGGCTTCAAGATGTTTGCCAATACTTTTAAAATAGTCAACCTGTAAGCCCAGATCAATCCGGATCTGACTAAAGGCCTGCATCATTCTTGTTTTGGTAGTAATGAACATGTTGGCCGGATAAATGGCAACTTCATGCATGCTTTCGATAGTACGTCCCGTTTCGGGGTCAATAGTACTGAGTTCTTCTATCTCGTCGCCCCAAAAGCTGATTCGGTATGCAAAGTCGCTGTAGGCAAGGAATACGTCCACCGTATCGCCATTGACCCTGAAATTACCCCTGTTGAATTCGTTTTCATTTCGTGAATAGAGGCTGTCTACCAGCCTGCGAAGGAAATCGTTTCTGCCAACCTGCTCGCCCTGCCTGAGTTTAATGGTATTGCTGTGAAAATCATCGGGATTACCGATACCATACAAACAGGATACTGAAGAAACTACAATTACATCGCGCCGTCCCGAGAGCAATGATGAAGTGGCACTGAGACGAAGTTTTTCGATCTCCTTGTTAATAGACAGATCCTTTTCTATATAGGTATCGGTAACCGGCAGGTAGGCTTCCGGCTGGTAGTAATCATAATACGACACGAAGTATTCAACCGCATTTTCCGGAAAGAACTGTTTGAATTCACCAAAAAGTTGCGCGGCCAGGGTTTTGTTGTGACTCAGCACCAGGGTTGGCCTGTTTATCCGGGCAATCACGTTGGCCATGGTAAACGTTTTACCGGAACCCGTCACCCCCAATAAAGTCTGGTACCTGATGTCTTTGGTAAGACCGCTCACCAGTTGATCAATTGCCACCGGCTGGTCGCCGGTAGGAAAATAGGACGAATTGAGCTTGAAATCCATAAATATGATTCAGTGGTCAATCAAATCTTTCAAAACATCAAAATTAATAAACCTTTTTATGTAAACACTTCGTACAAGAAGAGTAACTTTATTTTCAATGCCCTTGCCAATACAAATAAACGACCAATTGATGCCTAAAAAGAACGGAATATTAAGGCATATCGCCGACATTATCTCACAAAATAAACTACTTTCTATTGAAAATGAGAAGCTTGGCAAGCAAAATGAAGAGCTTGTAGTGGAACTGGAGAAATATAAATCATTACTGGCAAAGGCAGGAAAAACAGAAATCACAAGCAAAAATCTTTCAGAAAAAAGAGGTGCCGTGCTCCGTTATAAAACAGCCACCGTATTGTATGCTGACATACTGGGTTTTGAGAAGTTTAACCCGCAATTTGACCCAAAGTCCTGCGTGGATTCACTGGATGAGATTTTCATCAAATTGCAGCAAATAGCCGCAAAATTTCCCGTGAGGAACATCCGGACCATTGGTGATTCCCTAATGTGCGTTGGCGGTATTCCCAATAAAAACATAACAAATCCTATTGAAGTATTGCTGGCAGCCATTGAAATGCAGTATTACCTGAAAGATATTCAACGCTCCAGTGAATTGGGAAAAATTTGGAAACTGCGTATGGGTATCCACACAGGTACTGTGATTGCTGATGTAAGCGGTAAAAAAAGGCCCCATTATGAGGTTAAGGGAGAAACAGTTAATCTGGCCGCCCGAATCCGGCAGTTTTGCGAAGACGGCAACATCCTCATATCCGCCTCAACCTATGAACTGGTGAAGGACCTTTTTGAATGTGAGTATTTCAAAAAAATGCCGGTGAAATATGAGGGTGAAATGAACCTATACCTGGTTAAAAGTATTAAAACTGATTATTCTCTGCAGGGAAAAGGTATTATTCCCAACAAGAAATTCAGTATCCGTTTCAATCTGATTCAGTTTACAGATCTCCAGGAAATCATCCTGGATAAGCTTGAAAAAGAATTGCCCCAAAGTCTTTATTATCATAATGTCAAGCACACCGTGGATGTGGTTACCCAGGTTGAACTGATTGGAATTGGTGAAGGCGTGAGTGACGAGGAACTTTTACTGTTGAAAACTGCTGCTTTATTTCACGATGCAGGTCACTGCGTTTCCTACGACAACCATGAATATTTCAGCTGCCTGATGGCCCGTGAGATGCTTCATGATTTTTATTATACCAGCAACCAGATTGAACAAATCTGTGATCTGATTATGGCTACCAAGCTGCCGCCCAAGCCACAAAACAAACTTCAGCAAATCATTTGCGATGCCGACCTGGATTATCTCGGCAGAAGCGATATGATTCCGGTTGCCAACACACTTTTCATGGAACTCAAAGAGCGCTCAAAGATAAAGTCTATGAAAGATTGGAACAAAACGCAGATAAAGTTTATTTCGGGGCACCAGTACTTCACAGAAACCGCAAGAAATTTGCGAGAGGTTAACAAACAGTTGCAGATAGAAAGAATCAAAAGCCTGATCATAGACGAGGCAGAATAAGCCAAGGACAGGTCAGTCGGTTTGAATGAAGTTGAACTTGATTTCCAGAATGGACTCGTAGTATTCTCCTCTTTCCATTATGTCATCATCACCCTCTTCATAATACCAGTTGATGGTAAGCTTATTACCTTTCTTGGCTATCTCGGCAAGGGCTCTTAATATATGCAACAGGGCTTTTGAAGATCCACTATTGAAATACTCCAATTCTATGTCAAATGTGGTTGATTCGGGTGGATTCTGGCAAAAATGGTATACCCACTCAAAAAGATCATCGTAAAATTTGGAAGCATCCTCAGGAATGGAACGCCCGCTGATCCTCATCCTGCCGTCTGTATTAAAGGCAACATCAGGAGTTTTCTTTGTACTTTCAATCAGCAGGTTATCCATAATTACTCTGGCACACTAATATGAATTGTCAATATAGCCTATACGCCGGTTAAGGCAAATTGTTACCTGATGTATCCAAATATATATCAGGTATAACAAATTTAAAATAATATTTATTAAGTAATCAAAGCATGTAAATGAATTTATTACCAGATAACTTTTTATTCGCCGGGCGTTATTGCAATATTATTTAACGGATGTACGGTGAAATTTATGCGGATTGATTCCACTTTTTTTCGGGGAGCGCCATAATAAAATTGACAAACGGTCGATTTTCTTTGACAAACAGCCGAAAATCTTCCTTAAAAATGATCTGAACGCACCAGGGGGGTCAGCTGTTGTGATGAGAACTGGTGGTTGATGAATTTATAATAACCGGTTATGGCAATCATGGCTGCGTTATCCGTAGCATATTGAATTTCCGGAATATAAACATTCCAGTGATGTTGTTTCCCCAACTGTTTTACCGCATCGCGCAGGCCTGAATTGGCAGAAACACCACCTGCAAGGGCAATTTCTTTTATTCCTGTTTTTTTGGCTGCCAGGAGCAATTTACGAGTGAGTGAATCAATAATTGCCTTTTGAATGGAAGCGCATAAATCATCGGTATGCCCGCTGATAAAATCAGGATCTTCCTTCAACCTGTCGCGCAGAAAATAGAGAAACGAGGTTTTCAGGCCACTGAAACTGAAATCCAGATCTTTAACCAACGCCTTGGAAAAGACAAACCGTTCCGGGTTACCCTGTTTGGCATACCGGTCAATCAGCGGCCCGCCCGGATAGGGTAAACCCATCACCTTGGCGCATTTGTCAAAGGCTTCACCGGCTGCATCGTCAATGGTTTGACCTATAATTTCCATGGTCAGGTGATCCTTCATAACTACCAGTTGGGTGTGCCCACCTGATACCAGCAGGCAAAGAAAGGGAAATGCAGGAACCGGTACCTGGTTTTCTTTACGGGAAAGAAAGACGGACAGGATATGAGCCAGGAGGTGATTCACATCAATCAGGGGCACCTGAAGAGATAAAGCCAGTCCCTTGGCAAAGGATGAACCCACCAGTAAAGCCCCCATCAATCCGGGCCCCCTGGTATAAGCTATGGCATTGATATCCGTCAACGCTTTTCCGGCTTCCTTAAGCGCTGCATCCACAACCGGAATGATATTCTGCTGGTGCGCGCGGGAAGCGAGTTCCGGCACCACACCCCCAAAGGCTTGGTGCACCTGCTGATTGGCAATTTTATTCGAAAGTATGCAACCATTCTCTATCACCGCAGCAGAAGTATCGTCACATGAAGATTCTATCCCCAGAATGGTAATGTTCATTTGATACCTATAAATTATGAAGGATTAAACTTTTTTTGCAATTTTGGCGTTGTGTAACTATGCGAAGCCGCAAAATTATCAAAAAGTTAGTACAATCAGCAACCATTTTGCTGTTGTTATTACTTGCCCTTCCGGCAACCGCATACCTGTTGCTTCAAAGCAGCCGCGTACAGACCCGTGTTGCCACCCGGGTTATGGAAGTGGTATCAGAAAACCTGGGAACCAGATTCTCGATAAGCCGCATCAATATTTCCTTTCTATACCGAATCCGGCTTGATGATATATATCTTCAGGATCTCTCGGGCGACACGATTATATATGCCGAAAGTCTGACTGCAGGAATTCGCTATGTGAACCCAGCAAGCAAAGTGGTGTCCATAGGCAGTATTGATCTGGAAAAAGCACTGGTGGCCTTTGCCATTGACTCCACCTACAACCTTAACGTGAATTACTTCCTTAATAAACTACAGGGTGATGGTAAAAAAAAGGAAGGCGGCTGGAAGGTTCAGTTCAATAACCTGAAACTCCGGGATAGCCGGTTTAACCTCCACAGTTTTTATTACACCCCGGTTGAATATGGGATGAATTATTCCAATATCCGCGTTTATGACATTGATGCCGACATTAAAAAATTTAATCCTTCCAAAGATTCGCTGTCCTTTTTAATAAAAATGCTTCGCCTTAAGGAACAGGGAGGTTTTGTTCTGGAAAATATGACCAGTAAATTCAGCCAGAGTAAAACCTTTATGTCTTTCAGGGACCTGGAAATCACAACTCCTTATTCAGACATCTCCGGTGATCAAATCACCATGCAGTTCAAAAACTGGAAAGTCTTTAAAGCAGATTCTTTTGAACGTTTTGTGAGGTTCCGCATTAACCTGAACCCATCGCCTTTCAACCTGAAAGACATTGGTTTTTTTGCGTCCGCCTTTAAAAACACCGACCAGAAAGTCATTTTTGCCGGCAATGTAAGCGGTCCATTGAGCAATTTCAGGGGGCGCAATCTTACACTCACATTCGGCAACCATTCCCGGTTTGAAGGAGAATTGGATTTTGAGGGACTGCCTCAAATAAGGGAAACTTTTATTCATGCGAATATCAGCAACCTTGCAACCACGGCATCAGACCTGGAAGCACTGCAATTACCCGGCCAATATTCGATCAGGCTTCCCTCGCAGATCGGAAAACTGGGATTGATCACTTATCAGGGCAATTATACGGGCTTTATAAACGACTTTGTTGCCTACGGAACCTTCCGCACTGATTTGGGCTTGGTGAAGACTGACCTGTTATTCCGGCCCGATTCCGCTAACCTGCTCGACTTTGAAGGAAAATTCCAGGTGCAGGATTTTGACCTGGGTACCTTCCTTGATCAAAAAGATAATATGGGCAACATCAGTCTGAAAGCTTCTGTAAGCGGTGCCACACTTGAAGGCAATTCAATTGAAGCCAAACTGAAAGGCGTTATTGAACAATTTGAATTCAAACAATATGTTTATACCAATGTCAATCTATCAGGAAATTTGAGAGACAAGACATTTAATGGTATGGTCAATATAAAAGATCCGAATATCGACCTGGAATTTCTGGGGGAGGTAAATTTATCCGACGCTGTTCCTGCTTTTGATTTTAAGGCCAATATAACCAATGCCAATTTATATGCTTTGAATATTGACAAGTCCGATCCGGATTTCCGGGT
>CAYTNC010000123.1:4501-7099 GCA_964438935.1 uncultured Bacteroidales bacterium | reverse complement strand
ACCAGCATGATGGGATCGCGGACAATCTGCCGGATATCGTTTCGGAAATGGATTAGGTAAATCATAGCCTTCAGTCCTGATAAACAATTTTACTTTCAAAAACACGTATGGCAAACCGGTAAAAAAACCAGTTAAGACCAGCCAGGTACATCACAAGCGCAACAGCTTCAATCGCGGATATTCCGGTATATGCCCCCATCATGAGTTTCAGTGCTGCAACGCTCGGGAATACCGTAAAAAGCCAGGAATACGGGAAACCTATCAGTGCCAGGCATGGTAAGGTGAAAAGGATCATATAGGGGATGCTTTTCACCATATATTGGTTTACTGTATGACATCCGGCACTGATCATGATACCGCACAAGGTAAATATGCCTGATGTAAGCAAAATGGAAAGTACCAGCACAAACCAGTTAATCCCCTGATTATGGCTGAAAGCGGTTATGGCAACACCCACCAGTACGGCAATAACACCCAAAGAAATCACCTTTGACAGGATGTATTCTTCGGACCTCAGGGGGGTAACTACCATCACCATCATCACACCCTGCAGTTTCTCGAGCATGATGATACCCCCGATAAAGAAAAGACCCAGTATGGAAGGATCGGAAAACACAACAATGGGAGTGACCACCGGCAGCACCTCAGGAGGCAGGAAGGAAAGAATGATCAGGTACATGATGGTAAGGGCAACATATACGTAGTAAAACCCCTGCTTAAGCTGAAAACGCATATCGGCCCATATGGCGTGAACAAGTCTCATAATAGGTTCCTCCCGGTTAATTTGATAAAAATATCTTCCAGTGTAGCCTCTGCACTGTGAATCGTTTTCACTTCCTTTTCCTGCAGCAGTGAAATGAAATCGTGGTTATGACCTATGCCTGCCATTTCAAATTCCCTTTCTTCAACACTTCCGTTACCGGCATATTCCACCTTAATAAGTCGTTTTCCATGCTCAATCATCAGATCCCCGGGGGAACCTGTAACCACAATTTGTCCGTCTACAATGAAAGCCACCCTGTCGCAAAGTTGTTCGGCCACCGTCATGTTATGCGTGGTCAGAAATATGGTTTTGCCCTGCGCTTTTTGTTCAAGGATGATATCTTTAATGATATGGGCATTTACCGGATCTAGTCCGGATGTAGGCTCGTCGAAAAACATAAGCCGGGGTTGGTGCATAATGGACCTGATAAAGTTCAGTCGCATCTTCATCCCTTTTGAGAAATTCTCCACCCGGTTATCTTTGTCGGGCAGCAGGCCAACCCTGTCGAGTAAGTTTTTCAGATCAACAGGTGGTCGCTGGTAATATGCGCTCATCAACTCCAGGTTTTCCAGGGCGGTCAGCTTAATGTAGAGGTTGGGAAAATCAAAGGCCACCCCTATTTGTTCATAGAAATCCTTCGACCAGTCGCGGCGTTCTTTCCCCAATATCTGAATGCTGCCTGAATAATTGCGGAGCAATCCGATCAGCAAACGCTGCGTGGTAGTTTTTCCGGCACCGCTCGGTCCCAGAAAGCCGAAGACCTCACCTTCACGAATATCAAAACTCATATCGTGAATGGCCTGCTTTTTGGTCTTTTGGTAGGTAAATTGAAGGTTATTGACTTGGATCATGGGTTATTGGTTACTGGTTACTAGTTACTAGTTACTGGATGCTGGATGTGTGTGTGTTGGGAGTTGGAGTTTGGGATTTGTCTGCTGCTAATGCTACTGCCGCTGTTTCCCTATTGGGTTTTAGCTTTTGGCTTTTGGCCAATAGCAAACGGCTAATGGATATTATTCATTGTTAATTGTTAACTGTTAATTGTTAATTGTTAACTGTTAATTGTTAATTGTTAATTGTTAATTAGCCCCGCCACCCCCGTCACATAAAACACCAGGTAATGTGCCAGCAGGGTATTGCGGGCCTGCTTGTCATTCAGATGCTGTTTAATGATGCGAATCAGGCCATCAAGAAATTGCCGGGCCAGTAATTCGCACATTGCTCCGGGGAGCGTGGTTCCAGTTTCGTTGAGATGCTCCAGGAGGTGATCCTTAACAAGCCTGATCAATTGTTCAGCGGTATGTTCGTATCGGGTTCCACGGCTTCCCTCCATCAAAATCACGAATCGGATGTCAAAATCAGGCATCAGGCGACTGACGTATTCCGGTAAAATTTTCGACAACAAGGCCGGTAGTTGTTGCTTCCAGTCGGGTTGTTGCAGCATATCAGGTGAAAACAGCGATTCATCTTCATGCTCCTGTTGGTTCATAAAACGGACAAAGGTTTGGTAAGCTTCACCAACAACCGCATAATACAATTCCTCCTTGGTTTTGAAATAGTTGTAGAAATTGCCAATGCTCACGCCGGCGTTGCGCATGATACAACGAACGGAAGCATGCTCAAAGCCATGGGCGTAAAATTCTGTCTCCGCGGCATCCAGCAGGGCTTTTACAACTTCGTCTTTCCTGATTTGCATATAATAACACCTGTTCTTTATTGAACAAATGTAAACGTTTTTTTTATGATAGGGTAATTATTGAGAAAATATTTGAGGCAGGGGGTAGCAGTAGCAGTAGCAGTAGCAGTAGCAGTAGCAGTAGCAGTAGCAGTAGCAG
>CAYTNC010000123.1:0-4401 GCA_964438935.1 uncultured Bacteroidales bacterium | reverse complement strand
GTAGCAGTAGCAGTAGCAGTAGCAGTAGCAGTAGCAGTAGCAGTAGCAGTAGCAGCAGCAGCAGCAGCAGCAGTAGCAGTAGCAGTAGCAGTAGCAGTAGCAGTAGCAACGCTAGTGGCAGGTCTTCGGATCAACGGTCACCAGGTATATTGGTGCCAGCCCGGGATAAGTAATCTATGCATAACTGGTAAAAAAAGGCAAAATCAGCAACAAAAACAGCCAGACAAACGTAAATCTCAAACAAGTTGTTTATTGGTGAGGTACGATACATTATTGCGATTGAAAGATAAGGCAACCTGTTGATAAATTACCCTTGTGATCCGAAAAGCAATGGACAAGTTTGCGTAAACTCACCATACACTGTTCGGGTGAACCAGTTTTGATCTGTTAAACTAATATACACTATTTACCTAATGTTACACTCATGAAACATGCTATTCGATTTCTTTCAGGCATGGTTACAGGCTTTGGTCTGCTTGTTTCCATTACCCTAAATGCGCAAAAAGAGCCCATGAAATTCGGCAAAATCGATCCCGAGGACTTTGCAATGGTTAGCTATCCAGGCGATACTACAGCCGAAGCGGTTGTACTGGGCGATTACGGAACAGCTGAACTGTATTACGACCAGAATGACGAATTCGTTATCAAATACACCCGGCATTTCCGGGCCAAGATTTTCAAGAAATCGGGGTATGGTTGGGCAACACATAGCCTGGTGCTTTACAAATACGGCAATATTAAACAGGAAGTTATAGCATTGAAAGGCCGTGTTTACAATATGGAAAACGGCAAGGTGGTAGAATCCAATCTCGAAAAAAACATGATCAACGACCAACCTGTTGACAAAAAGAGAACAGAGAGAAAATTCACCCTGCCCAACGTTAAGGAAGGAAGCATCATTGAATATGAATTATCCATCCGGTCGAACCTGATGGAATTTCCCGACTGGAATTTACAGTATTCCATACCCGCCAGGTGGAGCGAATATAGGGTAGCATACCCTGAATGGTTTGATTTCAAAAAACTCCAGAAAGGATTCCTGGCTCTGAATATCAATGAATCTACCATAAGACCTGCAAGTATAACACTTACAGAATTTATAAGATCTGGAACTGGAGGAGTAGTTACGAAGTCTACTGCCACTACCAGTAAAATCGACTATCAGGAATACAATTTCCGTTTTGCAACCAAAGATGTTCCCGCCTTTAAGGAAGAGCCTTTCATGAATTCAACCTCTAATTATGTTTCGAGCCTGGAGTTTGAGCTAGCCACGTATAAACCAAAATATGGTATGGTCAAGGATTTCACCAAATCATGGGAATCCATTAACAAGGAATTGCTCGATGACGAGGACTTTGGTCTGCAACTCAAAAGGGGTGGTGTACTGAAAGACATCGCCATGTCAATTAAGGCAGCTAATGAGACACCCGAGCAACAGATGGCAGCAGCCTTTGTTCAGATTCGTGATGCCATGAAATGGAATGGCTTAAATAGGATTTATGTTACCGAAAGCATCCGGAAAGCCTGGGACAACAAATCGGGCAGTTCTGCTGATATTAACCTTACCCTTGTTGCTTTGCTGAAGGAAATGGGAATTGATGCCGATCCGGTAATTATCAGTACCCGTAGTAACGGTACCATCCATCCTGCACAAATTATGCTGGGACAATTCAATTATGTGATCGCTTCGGTGAAAATAGGCGATAATATTTACCTGATGGATGCCACCGAAAAGACGTGTTCCAGTAATATGTTAATGCCCAGGTGTATAAATGGTCAGGGCAGGGTGATCAGTGAAATCCGGCAAGGTTGGATTGATCTGAACAGCACCCAACGTTATGAACATACCACGTTTTCTCAGGTAGCCCTCACCGGCGACGGCATCATAAAAGGTAAAATAGAAAATATATACGGGAACTATGCGGCACTCGATAAACGCATGACTATCAAAGCCAAAAAAGATGAAGAAGAATACATCAGAAGTATTGAAGATAGCCACAAGGGCATGCATATTCAAAACTACAAAATGAATGGCCTCGACAGCCTGCATAAATCGTTTATCGAAAGCTGGGAGGCTGATATTCAGGACGTTGTTTTGTCTGCCGGTAACCTCCTTTCCTTTACACCGCTTGTTTTTGCTCGTTGGGAAAGTAATCCATTCAGGCTTGAGGAGCGCAGTTTTCCGGTTGATTTTATTTATCCGCGGACATACAAGGATATTATTACCTACGAATTACCTGAAGGATATACGATTGATGAGAAGCCGGCTGATATTGTACTGGCCCTTCCCGATGGCAAAACCCGGTTCACTTACAGGATAGTCGCCAAGGAAAAATCATTGCAGGCGATGAGTACGCTGAATATTAGTAAATCAACATACAGTGCTGAGGAATACAAGTTGCTAAAAGAGTTTTTTAATCAAATGGTGCAAAAGCAGGCTGAAAAAATTGTTTTGAAAAAGTCAATCTGACACCACTTACCCTGTATTTATTTATATTCCAGCTATGTTACGATTACTAATTTTATGCGCTGGTTGTTGGGTAACCGGAACTATACTGCTGGGGCAGGATAACCCATATACAGCTTCTTCCATTGCAGATTCATTACGCGTTAATGCCAATGCGGTAATCAGGGAAGAATTTGCAGAATATACCTATTTATCGGCCCGGAAAAACTCAGGCAAATATCGAACAGTAATAACTGTTCTTAACAAAAACGGTGATAAATTTGCCACTGTGGTAATTCCATATGATCAATTCAGATCGGTAACCAACATCAAAGGAAATCTTTATGATGCCAACGGGAAACTGATCAGGAAGAGTAAGCCCTCCGACATAATTGATCTGCCCTATTCCAGCACCTATCTTCAGTTCGACGATTTGCGTTACAAAGCACTGAATCCACTTGTTTCGCAATACCCTTACACCCTTGAGGTGGAGTATGAAGTATCCTATGACGGATCTTATTATTTTCCCGATCTTGCTGTGCCCGGAAATATAAATCTGTCAACCGAAAAATCAACCCTTAAGATCAATACACCTTTGGATTACGAACTCTATTACAGGCAGTTTAACCTGCCTTCTGATCAGCCGGCAATAGAAACAAAGGAAACGGGCAAGTCATATACCTGGACTGTGTCTAATATCAAAGCCTTTGACAGTGAACCATTCGGAGACGATCTCTTCCGTTATACGCCCTCTGTTTTCACGGCGCCCTCTGTTTTTTTCGTTGGCGGCTTCGAAGGATTAAATAAATCGTGGAACGATTTCGCCAGGTGGCAGGCCATGGTTAATAAAGGCAGGGATGTATTACCTGAAAACAGGGTCCGGGAAATTCAGGATATGGTTGTTAACAATCCCGGGGAAAAGGAAAAAGTAAAAATCCTTTATGAGTATATGCAAAGTCGTATGCGGTACTTTGGTATTCAGTTGGGAGTTGGCGGGTTTCAACCCATGGAAGCCGCTAAGGTTGATGAACTGGGTTACAGCGATTGCAAGGGATTGACCAATTATATGAAGACTTTGCTGAAAGCCGTTGGCATAACTTCGCATTATGCACTGGTAGAATCCGGCGGTGATTTTCCCCAGGTATTACCCGGACTGGTGTATGATCCTTTCGATCACATCATTCTTTGTGTTCCGCTCCGGGGCGATACAGTGTGGCTCGAATGTACCAGCCAGACCATTCCATTTGGCTTTTTGGGCGACTTTACCAGCGACCGGCAGGCATTGATTGTGAAAGACGACGGAGGTGAACTGGTGAGAACACCTGCTTATACAACCGATGAAAATTACCAACATACCACCGCATTGGTTAGTCTGGCAGCCGATGGCTCCGGGATTGCGAATATAACCAGGAAGTTTGGCAATTTACAATTCGATGACATATCGGAACATCTGCAGGAAAGTCCTGATGATCAGCGGAAATGGCTTTATACTTACTATAATATACCTAGTTTTAGCATAACATCCTTCAGCTTTGTGCAATTCCCCGAAGATCTGCCCGAATCGGTGTTGAAATCGACATTAGCACTTCGTCAATATGCGTCTTCATCGGGAAAACGTTTGTTCCTGCCGTTGAACCTGACCAATAAGTCGGATTATGTACCTGCCAAACTGAAGAACAGGTATACCGATATACGACGTACCTGGTCATATTTCGATTCGGATACCATTGTTTATGAAATTCCCGACGATATGATGGTTGAATTCCTTCCGGAAAAAAAGGAAATTAAAACACCTTTCGGGGAATACAGCGCCTGTGCAAAACAATCAGGTAATACCATTGTGTACACTAGGACGATGAGGATGTATAAAGGGACTTTTACCCGGGAATTGTATGACGATTTTACCAAAATGTTCTACGATATTATGGTGGCCGATAAATATCAGGCCATCCTCA
>CAYTNC010000122.1:0-7132 GCA_964438935.1 uncultured Bacteroidales bacterium | reverse complement strand
CAAACGGCGTGATGCGGCCTTTTTTTGCCAATTATTTCGGCAGGTTAAAGGAATTGATGGTACGCAGGGAATTTATCAATCCTTCCGATACCTTTGGAATAGTTCCTGTTGTTACTCTTACCGGGCCTGCTGCTGTTGTATTTGAGAGTTCCGATACCTCACGGGCGGATTCATTGAGAAGTATAGAAATGTTGGAGTTAATCCCCTCGCTTCAGACATTTTAAAGGCATTTATGATAGAATAATCAAGGAAGATTTCATAAAATTGCAGTATAAACCTGAACTAATATGGCATTTGATTTAGATTTAATCGCACGCGTTTATAAAACTTACACCGAACGTGTTGAAGCGACCCGGAAATTGTTGAACAGGCCGCTGACATTAACGGAAAAGATATTGTATGCCCATCTTGAGGAAAAATTACCGGCAACGCCTTTCAACAGGGGTAAGGATTATGTGAATTTTCTTCCCGACAGGGTGGCCATGCAGGATGCCACAGCACAAATGGCCCTCCTGCAATTTATGCAGGCCGGTCGCGGTAAAGTGGCTGTGCCGTCAACCGTTCATTGCGATCACCTCATATTGGCCAAAGATGGCGCTGTTGCGGATCTGAGTAAAGCCAAAACAACCAATGCTGAAGTATATGATTTCCTTTCATCGGTGTCAAATAAATACGGTATTGGTTTCTGGAAACCAGGTGCCGGAATAATTCACCAGGTATTGCTTGAGAACTATGCTTTTCCCGGGGCTATGATGATTGGTACCGATTCGCACACAGTGAATGCCGGTGGTTTGGGAATGATTGCCATTGGTGTGGGCGGCGCTGATGCCTGCGATGTGATGGCCGGTTTGTCCTGGGAAATGCGCTTTCCCAAACTTATTGGTGTAAAACTAACAGGCAGATTGAGTGGTTGGACATCAGCCAAGGACGTGATCTTAAAAGTAGCCGGAAAACTAACCGTAAAGGGAGGTACCGGTTGCATCCTGGAATATTTCGGCGAGGGAGCCGATGCCATTTCATGTACCGGCAAAGGCACCATCTGTAACATGGGTGCGGAAATCGGGGCAACCACATCTGTGTTCGGTTACGACCGGAAGATGCAGGAATACCTGAAGGGTACCGGGCGTGCGGAAATTGCTGATAGGGCTGAGAAAATCAAATCTGAACTTACGGCTGACGAAGATGTATACCAAAATCCCGGCAAGTACTTTGATGAGGTAATCGAAATCAACCTCTCCGAACTGGAGCCCCATATAAACGGACCTTTCACACCTGACCTGGCAACTCCGGTGTCGAAATTTGCCCAGGCTGTGAAAGAAAATGGATGGCCCGAAAAACTGGAAGTCGGACTGATTGGTTCCTGTACAAATTCATCGTATGAGGACCTTACCCGGGCTGCATCGGTTGCCAGCCAGGCTATGAAATCGGGCCTAAAAGCAAAATCGGAATTTGTAATCACCCCGGGCTCGGAGCAGGTGCGTTACACTGCTGAAAGAGACGGAATTCTTGCCGTATTTGAAAAAATGGGAGGCCAGGTGCTTGCCAATGCGTGTGGGCCCTGCATCGGACAATGGGCAAGGCATGGATCCGAAAAGCAGGAAAAAAATTCCATCATGACCTCCTTCAACCGGAATTTTGCCAAACGAAACGACGGTAATCCCAATACCCATGGTTTCGTAGCTTCTCCGGAAATAGTAACGGCTTTTTCAATTGCCGGCACCTTGTCGTTTAATCCGCTTGCTGATTTCCTGGTAAATGAGCAAGGTGAGCAGGTGAAGCTGGCAGAACCAAAGGGTCTTGAAATGCCGCCAAGAGGCTTTGCTGTTGAAAACAACGGTTATCAGAAACCCGCTGAAGAGGGCAGTAACATACAGGTAGTGGTTAATGAGAAGAGTGATCGGCTTCAGCTGTTGCAGCCTTTTGAGGCATGGAACGGCAAGGATTATGCGGATCTGCGATTGCTGATAAAAGCAAAGGGGAAATGCACCACCGACCATATATCCATGGCTGGCCCGTGGCTCAAATACCGCGGTCACCTGGATAATATTTCAAATAACATGCTCATTGGAGCAGTGAATTTCTTTAATGAAAAGACCAACTCCATCAAAAACCAGCTGACCGGAAATTACGATGAAGTGCCCAAAACTTCCCGCATGTATAAAGCCCAGGGAATAGGCACCATAGTTGTAGGAGACGAGAATTACGGTGAGGGTTCCTCCAGGGAGCATGCTGCAATGGAACCCCGACATATGGGTGTTAAAGCTGTGCTGGTTCGTTCTTTTGCCCGCATACACGAAGCCAACCTGAAAAAACAAGGCATGCTTGCACTCACATTTGCTGATAAGTCGGACTACGATAAAATTCGTGAAGACGACCTGATTGACGTCATTGGACTTACACAATTCAGCGCAAATACACCGCTGACGGTGAAGCTCAGGCACAGTGACGGTACAGTAGATCAATTCAAGGTCAACCATTCCTACAATGAAACCCAGATAGAATGGTTTAAGGCCGGATCGGCCCTCAACCTGATCAGGAAAACCCTGGAATGACCGAATGCTTTTGTATGCTGATTCAACTGAAAATAGTTTTGTATCTTAGCACTGGTATTGTTTTACGATCCTCCACAAATTGAAAAAAATTTCCGAACTCCGGCCGATCCCAAAAGGCGATAAGAAAACCATACGGGCATGGGTAATGTACGACTGGTCGAATTCAGTTTACCAACTTACCATTGGTTCAACCATATTCCCTATTTATTACAATGCGGTCACGCGCCAGGGCGACAACTTCAGCGTGAATTTTTTCGGATATGAAGCTGTCAATACAGTGCTCTATTCATGGTCTATAGCTTTCTCCTACCTGGTTATTGCCCTGTTTTCACCTTTCTTTTCTTCAATTGCCGACTACACAGGCCGAAGAAAGACATTTATGAAGGTGTTTACCTGGATCGGAGCGGTTTCTTGCGGTGCGCTCTTTTTCTTCAATAAGAATACGGTTGAACTGGGATTGCTGGCTTTCACCCTGGCCACTATTGGTTATGGCGGCAGCCTGGTGTTTTACAATTCATTTCTGCCGGTAATAGCTGAGCGGGCTGATCAGGACCGAATCAGCGCCAGGGGTTATTCCATGGGTTATCTGGGTGGGGTTATCCTGCTGCTTATTAATTTGGTATTTGTTCTTTTTCCGGGGGCTTTTGGCATTACCGATGATACTTTTGCCCCAAGGCTTGCTTTTTTCACAGTATTCCTATGGTGGATAGGGTTTTCTCAGATTACCTTTAAAAGGCTTCCGAAATATACATTCGGCAAACGGGTAAAGGGTGAAAATCCCATTCTGAAGGGTTATCACGAATTACGCTCTGTATTTAACCAGGTTCGCAATATGCGGCAACTCAAAATTTACCTGGCCGGATTTTTCTTTATGACCATGGGATTGCTGACCGTGATGTTTATGGCTGCAACATATGGTACCAAGGAGTTGGGACTGAACGACAACGTACTCATACCCACCATTCTGCTGATTCAATTGATCGGCATGTTCGGGGCCTGGTTGTTTGCGCGCATATCCGGCAGAATCGGCAACATCAAAGCGCTCATTCTTTCTATAGTTATCTGGATACTGGTTATCGTTGCCGTTTATTTTGTGCATACACCGGCTGAATTCATTATAATTGCCTGTTTTGTGGGTGTGGTCATGGGCGGCACACAAGCCCTGGCACGATCAACCTATTCCAAAATGCTGCCGGACACACGTGACCATACTTCCTTCTTTAGTTTTTATGATGTGATGGAAAAGATTGCCACAGTAGGCGGCACATTCAGTTTTGGGATAATTGAGGCACTTACCGGAAGCATGCGGTTTTCAGTTCTGGCCATCACTGCATTTTTTATTGTTGGACTTGCCTTTATGCTGCTGTTGTTAAGAAAGCAGCCGCAAACAGCCTAAAATCAATGTCATCATGAGCCGCAAAACCATGGTGATTATTACGGGCCCCACTGCTATAGGCAAAACTGACCTGGCCATTGATGTGGCCCGATTGCTGAATACGGAAATTATTAATGCAGATTCCCGTCAGGTATACCAGGAAATGGTTATTGGGACTGCAGTGCCTACTGAAGTTCAACAACAGCAGGCGAAGCATCATTTTATCAATCACAAATCGATACATGAAAGTTACAATGCCAGCATTTTTGAAACAGAAGTGCTGGATTTCCTCAGTAGGTTTTTTTCAAGTCATGATCAGGTAGTGATGACCGGGGGCAGTGGTATGTATATTGATGCTGTATGCAGGGGAATTGATGACATACCCACAGTGGATCCGGAAATCAGAAACAGGATTCGGTTGGAGTACGAGACAACAGGGTTGGAAGGGATCAGGTTAAAGCTGAAGCATTTGGATCCGGAATATTACCGGCAAGTTGACCTGAAAAATCCGGTGAGGATCATGAAAGCCATTGAAATAGCTGAAATGACAGGCAGGCCTTATACTGCCTTTCTCACCGGCACTGCCAAAGCAAGGGCCTTTTCGACCTTAAAAATAGGATTGGATTTGCCCAGGCAGGAGCTTCACGGGCGCATCAACCGGAGGGTTGACCTGATGATGAAACAAGGCCTTCTGGAGGAAGTCAGATCACTTTACCCATATAAACATCTGAATCCATTGAACACTGTCGGTTACAAGGAATTGTTCGGGTACCTGGATGGAAAGCATTCGCTGGATGAAGCTGTGGAAATGATCAAAGGACATACTCGCCAATATGCCCGCCGCCAGCTTACCTGGTTCCATCGCGACAAGGAAATGAAATGGTTCCGCCCCGATGAAAAAGAATTGATTTTTGATTTCCTAGTACACCCCGACGGGGTGGGGGTACCCCGTCGGGGTGTCCTTTAGTCCTCCAGGTCTAAAAAATCAGACAGATAAGATTCAAATTTGAAATTATGAAAATCAATGAAATTAGTTCTTCCATCGAACCATTCGAGCACTTGTTTGCGGTTGAGCATTGTGGGTTGGTTGTTTATCAGTGTTTGGTATGAGCTGAAGGTATAATTGAAAGGATTTTCGACTAGCTTGTGGTGCATTGGGTTGCGGTGAACATAGTATATAACCTGCTTGAGGTATTCCTGATCCAAAATTTTTTTCCTTTTAAAAGGTCTTTGGAATAAACCACCCGTTCGCCCTGTCTTTTTATTAAACCATTGGGCATAAGAATTAAATAACACACCTAAAGGATTATTTACACCCCGACGGGGTACCCCCACCCCGTCGGGGTGTATGTAAATTACAAAGTGGAAATGATTTGGCATAAGACAGTAGGCAAATACATCAGCATAATTTGGAAGGTATTTTTTGCATAAGGATAGAAATTTATAATAATGATCTTCACTTGTGAAAATGGGTTGCCTGTTGATGCCCCTATTAAAAATATGATAATAATAATCCGGTTCAATGACTTCTATTTCCATAACTAAATTGCTAATATAACAAAGTTAAAATTTTTCTAATTTTAAGCAAGTTTTATACCCCGACGGGGTGGTATGAAAAAATAACTGAAATATGGCATACAGTGAAATTAAACACTTCAACATCAGGGTATATGGACTGGTGATTAACGATTTGGGAGAGGTGTTGCTGAGCGATGAATATATACTCGACCAGAAGATGACCAAGTTTCCGGGTGGCGGACTTCAATTTGGAGAAGGTCCTGAAGAATGTATCAAAAGAGAAGCCAGGGAGGAATTCGGGCAGGAAATAGAAATAATGGAGCACTTTTATACAACAGGCTTTTTTCAACGAGCCTTGTTTTTTGAAGATCATCAACTGATCAGCATTTATTACCGGATTCAGCTTACCCAACCCGGGAAACTGAAAACATCTGAAATACCATTTGACTTCCCTGAATTGGTAAATGGCAGCCAGTCATTCCGGTGGGCAAAAATAAAATTGCTTGAAAATGAAGATCTTAATTTCCCCATTGACCGGCATGTGTTAAAACTTCTGAAGGAGGAATATGCAAATGCAAGAAAATGAACACTTAGCATATTTGAGTTAGTTTGGTATCATTATTGTTAGACAACGAATAATTGCAGTTTTTTTTTATATTTACGACATAGAGAAATGAACCTATTTTTAACCTTTAATTTGAGAAATAATGAAATTGTTTAATATTCAGAAACTTGCCGGATTGTTGATTTTGCTTGTGGGTTTTGCATCCGGAATGTATGCCCAGGAGAAAAATGACGCTATCGTTATTTTCAACCAGGGTGTTGAATTGATGAAAGCCAATGATCCAAAAGCTATTGAAACCTTTGAAAAGTGTATTGCTTTGTGCGACCAGATTGGCGATTCCGCAGCTGATGTGAAAGCAAAAGCCGTTTCTGTAGTACCTGACCTGTATTACAAAAAGGCATTCAACCTGCTCAAAACGGACAAAAATATTCCGGCTGCCATAGCTGCTTCAAAAGTTACCAAAAAAGTAGCAGAGAAATATGACGACCAAACTGTAGTTGTAAGTGCTGAACAACTTCTGGTTCAGGCATACACCAACATGGCCTCCGATTTTGTAACTGCCAAGGACAATGCCAAAGCCATTCAGGCATTTGATAGCGTGTTGATTATCAACCCGGAACACATGCCCTCAATTTATAACAAGGCTCTGATGTACAGAGGAATGAGCAACACGGAAAAATTTACTGAAACCATCGACCTCTATTTGGGAAAGCTGAAAGCTGCTGGTGATGAATCAAAACTCGAACAGCCGAACAAGGTAGCCCGTGATTACTTCCGAGTTGCCGGGGGCAAGGCCAATAAAGCCAATGACCTTACGGAAGCTGTTGATTTGCTAACCAAGGCTTCAAATTACGGATTGGATAACAACCTTTGCTATCAGTTTGCAAGCGTCTACAACAAACAGAAAAAGTTTGACCTGGCTGCCGAATATGCACAAAAGGGTCTTGATTTGGAAAAAGGTACCAACCCTGAAGATAAGGCCAAGTATTATTATGAGCTGGGAACTGCCCAGGCCGGAAAAGGAGATAATGCATCTGCTTGCGAAACACTGAAGAATGCCATGTACGGTCCGTTTCTCCCGGCTGCCAAGGCTCAAAGAACCAATATGAAGTGCCAGTAGTG
>CAYTNC010000121.1:0-7218 GCA_964438935.1 uncultured Bacteroidales bacterium | reverse complement strand
CCGGAAAGTTCCTGATCACCCCTCCGTCAACCACCACCATGGATGTGTCAAAAACTACGGGTGTAAATACACTGGGGATAGCCATGCTGGCTCTCATTGCCAGGGCGAGATCGCCGCTGCTGAAATTCACAATTTCCCCCTTAATGATTTCAGTTCCCACACAACGGTAAGGATAAGGAAATTCGTCGAATGATTCAACACCTGCCGCTCTCCAGGTAAGGCCCGACAGGAGCATGGCCAGATTCTGTCCTTCAAGCATTCCCGATGGCAATGACACTTTTTTATTCCGGATGGGAAATTCAGCGAGATATCTTTTGTAGTCATGCTTCTCATCAAGTGCAACATTTCTTAACGGCACGTAATCAGTCAGCAAAACAGGCCAGTCGATGCTTTGATTTAGTTTTGACAAATCGTCTGCCGAATATCCAATGGCGTACAAACCGCCTACAATGCTGCCCATACTTGTTCCACTGATATAATCGGGAATGATGCCTGCTTCTTCGAGTACTTTAACAACGCCAATGTGCGCCAATCCTTTGGCTCCGCCACCACTGAGAACCAAGCCTATCTTGGGTTTGCTGCCAGTATTGTTTTGTGCACCGGATATCATCCATAAGAAACACAGCAACAATACCAGAAAGGATTTTTTTAATATAACTGACATAAGAAATACGTGAAAGAAAATCAGGGAATGTATGGGCTATTCATACATATACAACGCTCCGGCTTTGGAATACTTGCCATCGGGATCACCGGATAAAGCCTCGATGACATAAAAATAAATTCCGGGCTTAATCTTCTGACCGTTAGCGGTGTATCCATCCCAGGTGACAATGGTTCCTTCAGCTTCATACAAAAGAACTCCCGTACGGGTGAACAACTTCACAATGACCGGAAGAGAGCCGCTGGTATTCACAATAAAATAATCGTTATCACCATCATTATTCGGCGTAAACACATTCTGAATCCTGATTTCTTCAAGTATGGAAACTTCTCCCGTTGCCTGGCTTGAACAGCCAAATTCATCGGTAAGTGTCAATGTCACAGAATAGGAACCTGTATCAGGGAAGGTATATACCTGCCGGGTTCCGGTTCGCAGGGCAAAGCCTTCTATATCCCATTCGAATGTGTAATCAACTCCTGCATCAAGTGTTGCGGTTTGTTCAAAAACATAAACCAGGTCGGAGATGGTGTCTTTATAGCTGTAACTGGCATTAACCAAACGGTGCACATCAATAAAACCGGTTTTGGTAATCCAAAGCTCATAACCGTTATCAAATGTGATTACCAGGGTTGGGGTATATGATCCCTGTTGATCATAGGTTACTGTATCGGGGTCTAAACTTGAGCTGGTTTCTCCGTTGTCAAAATCCCAGGTGAGCTGGTCAATTGAATCAACGCTGGCAGTATTGATCAGGGAATATTTTATTTTCATGGGAGTACAACCCGCTGCATCAGAAACGGCAAAATCATATTGTCCATTTACCGGGAAGGCCAATGTGCTCAATAACAGGTAAAGTATCAGTCGCAGTTTACTCAATTGCACAATCTCAGGTATTCTTGGTTAATACATACGCTTATTTACAATATTCGTTACATGATCAGGACAGATCCTGAACTAATCACCCGCTTGATTATTGGCTAAATGTAGTAAAAATTTAATGTTGTCTCAATGTTAATAACTTAAAAGAAATCAACACCTGTAAATAACTTTGTTACCTGTATGTGCTCGCTAGTTTTATCTTTATTAATTTTACCGCATCACACAATATGGATCATGAGACAATACCTTGACCTGCTTCAGCATGTAACGGATAACGGTACTGAGAAAAAAGACAGAACCGGCACAGGAACACTCAGCGTATTCGGATACCAGATGCGGTTTAATCTGAGTGCGGGTTTTCCGCTCATGACAACCAAAAAGCTTCACCTGAAATCAATCATTTACGAGTTACTCTGGTTTCTCAAAGGGGAAACAAATATCAAATATCTCAATGAAAACAAGGTAAACATTTGGAACGAGTGGGCCGACCCGCAGGGCAACCTCGGTCATATCTACGGATATCAGTGGCGCAGCTGGCCTGATTACCAGGGTGGTTCCATCGACCAGATAGAGCGTGTCATCAGATCAATCAAAGAAAATCCCGATTCACGCAGGCATCTGGTCAGCGCATGGAATGTGGGAGATCTTCAGAATATGGCTCTTCCTCCGTGTCATGTGCTTTTCCAGTTTTATGTGGCAAATGGTGCGCTGTCATGCCAGCTTTATCAGCGGAGCGCAGATATTTTTCTGGGTGTACCTTTCAACATTGCCTCTTATTCGTTATTGCTGATGATGGTAGCCCAGGTTGCCGGCCTGAAACCCGGAGAATTTGTGCACACTTTTGGAGATGCCCACATTTATAATAACCACATGGAACAGGTACACATTCAGCTTGCCCGGGAACCCAGGCCATTGCCTGTTATGAAATTAAATCCCCGGGTGAAAGACATCAACCATTTCGATTTTGAAGATTTTACCCTGGAGAATTATGATCCGCATCCGCATATCAAAGGAGCAATTTCTGTTTAAGAGATGAAAGATATTTCGATAATAGTAGCAGTGGCCGGCAACAATGGCATAGGTAAAGATAACAGGCTGCTGTGCCACATACCGGGTGATTTGAAGCGGTTTAAAAAAATCACTTCGGGTCATACGGTCATCATGGGTAAGAATACCTTTCTTTCGTTACCCGGAGGCCCTTTGAAGGACAGAAGGAATATTGTGATTTCAGATAACCCGCAGGATCGCTTTGATGGTTGCATCATGGTTTCTTCAATAGAGGAGGCCCTGGATCATTGTGAAGAGGGCAGGGAAACCTTTATTATTGGAGGGGCTTCTGTTTACAGGCAATTCCTGCCTTATGCAAACCGGCTTTACCTGACGCGGGTCAACAAGTGCTTTGACGCTGATACCTTTTTTCCGGAAATCAACACGGACGAATGGATTGAAATTTCGAAGGAAACACACCAGGCAGAAGTGCACGCCGATTTCACCTATGATTACATTGTATTAGAAAGAAAAAGTTAACTTTATTTCCGAGTTCACTAAAAACCAATTACTATGAAGAAATCTCTCTTTTTGATTGCCTGCATGCTTTTATCTGCATCCTTTGCATACAGTCAGGCTGATAAAATTGCCGGTATTTGGGTGCCGGCTAAGGGAACCTCACAGGTGAGGATATTTAAGGCTACCAATGGTAAATATTACGGGAAAGTTGAATGGATGGAAACAGAGAAAGACAAGCTTGATGTGAATAATCCGGATCCGGCCCAGCGTGATAAAAAGATTTTGGGTCTGATGATCCTCAAGGATTTTTCATACAATGCGGATAAGAAAAGATGGGAAGGCGGTACTGTTTATGATCCCGATAATGGCAAAACCTATGATTGCTTCATGTGGTTTGACGGCGATGACAACAAAATGACCCTGAAGGGATATGTGCTGGGAATGAAGTTCGTGGGCAGGGCTGAAGGCTGGACAAGAGAAGCCGAAATCAGAAAATAGTTCAGGCGGTTTATCCTTTCATTTACTGTTTTCATTGGCAATATTGCTTTGTTCATCAACAAAAATTAACCTGTGAACAGGCATCTCGTTAATAGTAGCAGAACAACACTATTAACGAAGTTTGAAACAATGAAATGGTATATATACATCTTTATGTTATTGTCGGCAGCCTGTAGCGGCAAAGTAACCGTTTCTGAAGATGAAATAGGCGCTGATGTTTTTTATGTAAAAGACAGTTACAAACCTTTTACGGGTAAGTGTATTGTGGTTTTTCGAAACTCAGATCTGGTGAAAGAAGAGTTCACATTCAGAAACGGGGTTTTGCAGGGCGAAGCACTGGCATGGCATAAAAACGGACAATTGCGCAGGAAGGGAAGTTATCATAAGGGCCAGATATCCGGGAAATGGGAATTTTTTAACGAGCAGGGTCAAAAAACCATTGAAGCATACTATAAGCAGGATAATCTTAACGGTTCATTCATTTCACTTTACCACAATGGCAAGATAAAGGAAAAAGGACGCTTCGAGAGAAACAAAAAAATCGGCCAGTGGGATTATTTTACAGAAAACGGACAATTAATTGAATCTGTAAACAGATAGCTGCCTGCTGTACAGTTCCTGAAATACCTCATCATTTTTAAACGGCCTGTATCAAGAGGCCTCCGGCAGCATCAGGGAAGTTATTCCTGAGAATTATATCTTTGCCTGTAACATTTCCATACAGGAAATCGTCCTGTTACAAATAGATATTCTTTTATGCGTTTTAAGCTGTTTCTCCTTTCCCCAATTATTGTATTGTACTTCGCTGCTGCACTTCCTGCTATCGCACAATCAGTAAAGGGCCGTATTACAAATGACAAGAATGAGCCGGTTCCTTTTGTGGTTATTTATGATGAAACCACTTTTACCGGAGTTACCGGAAACGCTGATGGCAATTATGAACTCAGGCTTGAGCCCGGCAGTTATGTGGTTGTATATAAAGCCATGGGTTATCACCAGGTGCGAAAAAATGTAGAGATCAGCAACAACTCTGTGCAGGTTGATGTGGTAATGAAAGAGCAGCCCGTGGCTGTGAAAGAGGTAGTGATTACGCCCGGGAAAGAGGATCCTGCCTATGCCATCATGCGTAAAGTAATTGGCCTTGCGCCCTATCATCTGAACCAGGTGGATGAATACAAGGCAGATGTATACTTAAGGGGGACTTTGAATGTTGTGAAGATGCCCCGTATTATTTCAAAGCACGCTGTGTTGTCAACCAATGGTAAGGAGTATCATCTGAAAGCCGGTGATGTTTTTTTGGAGGAATCGGTAAACCGCATTCATTTCAAGGCCCCCGACAAGGTTGAGCAAAAAGTGTTGTCGTTCAGAAGCACATTTCCCTGGAATAATAATGAAGTGAATCCCGTTGGTTTGATCTCTACAAGTATGTATGCGCCTGAGGTGGATGATTTCATCTCGCCTTTGTCGCCCAGGGCACTCAATTATTATACTTTCAGGTACGAGGGATTTTTTGATGAGGGCAACCGGGTAATTTTCAAAATAAAGGTTACCCCCAAACGCAACAGTCAGCAATTGATGCGCGGTTACCTGTTTATAGTTGACAAGTTGTGGTGTTTACATTCTGCCGATATGTCCATGGAAATGTTTTTCGGGGACATGAATATCAAGATCATTTATGCTTCAGTACAACAGGGAGTCTGGCTTCCGGTCAGCCACCAGATTGTTGTGGATGCAACTCTTATGGGGGTTAAGGCTACCTATAAATATGCAAGTTCAGAAAAGTTTACCAGTGTGGTGCTTAATAAAAAAAACGCCCTTGTTCCGGCGCAAGCGTATGAGCCTGAAGGCAAGCAGGAGCCTGCTGCACCGTTTATAGCTGAAGAAAAGAAAACAAAGCAGCAACTGGAACTTGAAAAGCTTGTGAACAAGGAGGATCTTTCAAACCGCGATATGGTGAAGTTGGCGACGCTAATGAACAAAAAGTCAAAAACAGATACAACGGACCAAAAGTCGCTTGAGATCAAAGAAAATAAACGGAACCTGACGGTTGAAAAGGATGCCTTGCGAAACGATACTTCCTTTTGGAATACCGTAAGGCCCATTCCTTTGTCGGCGATCGAAAATACAATCCCAGGCATGTCTGATAGCACCCTGAATGCAAAAAACAACAAAAAGCAGCAAGCAGACTCTGCAACAAATAAAGGTATGCCGGCAGGGCTGAAAAAATTAACCAGTGTTATCTTCTCGGGAACTGGCTTCTGGATGTTTGACAGCACACTGCGAATTCAATATAAGGGACCGATCAGTCTGAATAATTTTGATTTCAATACAGTAGATGGCTTTGTTTTCCGGCAATCGCTGAGCCTGGAGCAGCGGATTGATTCGACGCACCGTTTGAAAATTACACCGGGAGTTGCCTGGGCGTTTAGCCGTGAAAGGTTGATGTGGTGGGCCGACATCAATTACCCTTATGCACCGTTGAGGCGCGGCAACCTGACATTGCATATTTCAGGCGGATCGGCCGATTACAACAGTGAAACAGGCATTCACCATACCGTAAATTCCTTTGCCTCCCTGTTTTTCAGAAGGAATTACATGAAACTTTATGAGCAAAACCTGGCCTTTGTCTCTAATACAATAGACCTGGCCAACGGTCTGAATCTGACTGCTTCAATAGGTTACCAAACGGCAGGTTCGTTGGTGAACCATACTGATTTTTCCTTCTTTTTCCGCGATGAAAGAGACTATTCACCAAACCAGGCCAGTGCCAGTCCTGACTGGTTGTCGAGTAATATTTACAACGAAGAAGCATTCTGGGATGCCCGGCTTGAATTTACCCCGCGCCATTATTACAGAATCTCTAATGGGAAAAAGCGCTACCAACATTCAAAATACCCCACACTTTATGTGCGAAATAAAATGGCGGTTCCGGGAATAGCAAACAGTACGGCGGATTATGACCTTTTTGAAATGGGGATCAAACAAACCAGGGAGTGGAGCATGATGCATTCATTCTCATATCACATCAAAGCAGGAAAGTTTCTGAATACAAACAGGATCTTTGCCATGGATTATAAGTATTTCAACAACCAGGATTTACCAGTGCTGATAACAAACAATACAGATGCTTTCATGCTCCTTCCGTATTATCGCAACAACACTGCAGGCGAATTTGCCGAAGCTCATATTACCTTTACCACACCCTATTTATTAATAAAGTACCTGCCTTTTCTGAGCAATAAACTATGGAGTGAAAATCTCCACCTGAATTATCTTACTGGCAGTGACCTTCCGCATTACCTTGAAGCGGGCTACAGTGTAAGCAGGATTTACCTCATGGGCAGTGTGGGCGTATTTGCCGGATTCAGCGACTGGAAATATAATTCTGTGGGTATACGGATATCGCTTGATCTCAAGTAAGTTACCGGTCTGATCAACCGGCGCATCAATCAGAAAAACATCGGCGGATATAAAAATAGCCTGAATTGCTTCAGGCTATTTGGGTGGAAGACCGGGTTTCCCGCTTCCGCTACGCTGCAGCGGGATAAACTTCTCACCCGGTCTTTAGATTTTCAATATCAGCTTATATAAAAATAGCCTGAATTGCTTCAGGCTATTTGGGTGGAAGACCGGGTTCGAACCGGCGACCTCCAGATCCACAATCTGGCGCT
>CAYTNC010000120.1:0-7224 GCA_964438935.1 uncultured Bacteroidales bacterium | reverse complement strand
TGGCAATCCGGGAAAGCAATCTGTCGGATGGACCAATTTAAAGGATGGGGGATGGGTAAGAGAGGCGCGGCATTCTTTGGACTTCCTGAAAGGATACAGTAAAGTTCAGTTCCGGATTGCTTACAGCGCAACAGGAACTGCCATGGGTAACGACGGTATTGCATTTGACAATTTCTGGATTGGAGAACGAAACCGGGTCTCCATTATTGAACACTTCACCAATACTTCTGAAATCAGCTGTATTCATGCCGATTCGGTACTTGATAATTTTGCTGTCAGGAATAATTTAAGTGTTGTTGACATCCAGTATCATACAGGCAATCCCGCGGGCGATCCGTTATATGAAGACAACCCGGTTATACCGGGCACAAGGGAATTCTATTATGGCCTTTCCGGCGTGCCTTATGGTTTGCTGAACGGAGGAAGCGCTGCCATTCACCGGTTCGACTATGATCCGGAATCAAAACCACTTGATAAGAATGTGGCTATTGTTGAATCATTGTGTGAAAGTTTATTTGGCATCCACATCAGTTCCGAATTCGCTGATAATAACATGTTGCAGGCCGAAGTGGAATTTTATGCCTTTAAGGAAATGCCAGCTGCCGAAATTTCTTTGCGTGTGGCGGTAATTGAAAGAGTGATTTCAGGAATAAACAGCCAAAATGGCGATACCGTTTTCAGGAACGTGGTTAAAGCCATGCTGCCTGATGCTGCCGGCACCACCTTCACTAAGGCCTGGACTCAGGGAGAGCACAGCAAGATATACCTGAACTGGCCTTTGCAGCATGTATATAACCCGCTCGAGTTAAGGCTGGTTGCCTTCATACAGAACGAATCCACATCAGAAGTATACCAGGCAGCCCTGGAAACAATCGGAGGCATAACAGGCATTGAAAGCAAGCAGGGTGAGCAGGTTCCTGACAAAAAGATGTTCCTGGTTTACCCGAATCCGGCCAACCGATTTGCGTTCATCACGTTTAACCAGGAAACCACGTCAGAAATGACCCTGGAATTGGTTACTAATTCAGGAAGTATGGTTTATTCAACTGTTATACCTGCAGGTACAAGCAAACGGGAAATCCCGGTTGACGAACTGCCGGAAGGCCTTTACATGATCCGGCTATTCACGCGGCAGGCGCTCTCTGCTACAGGTAAACTGGTAATTATGAGGCAATAGTTCTCAGGCTTCCAGCAGGTGTTTTGCAAAGGTTTTTCCGAAACTGATCATCTGCTCGTGTTTTTGTTCGCCGGGGGAGAATTTGCTGCTCATGCCTTCCATTACAACATTCAGCTTCAGTGTCTTTAACTGATTTTCAATTATTTTAACAGCTTCTCCGCTCCAGCCGTAAGAACCAAAGGCAGCCGCCTTTTTTCCCCTGTCGCGTAAAGGATTAATCAGCGCAAACATCCGGTAAACAGGTAGCAGCGTATTCTGATTAATTGTAGGAGACCCGATCAGAAACGACTTGCTGCGTACGATAAGCTCTTCGAGTTCGCCAAGCAGCATATTTTCAATATCTACAATATGTATCTTGTAATCCACAACCTCACGGATACCAAGGGCAATAGCCTCGGCCATTTGTCGGGTATAACCATAGGCAGATACGTAAGTAATCAGAATGCTGTTATCACGGCAGAGTGAATCAGCTATGTATTGTTCGGCATATTTCTCTGACAGTGCCACTTTTTCTTTCCAGGTACTGCGCAAAATCGGACCATGTCCGGGACAAATTGCAGTAATTTCCAAAGGCCTGATCTTTTCAATTGCCTTCAGCATGAAGCTGCTGAATGGTTTTAAAATCACGTCGAAATAATACTTGAATGATTCCTGATAATCCCCTACCAGGTCATCAAACAGGACATCACGGCAAAAATGAGCTCCGAAAGAATCACAGGTGAACAAAAGCTTGTCCTCTTCAAGGTAGGTAAATATGCTGTCGGGCCAATGCAGATTGGGTGCAGAAATAAACTTCAGTGTTTTGTTGCCCAGGTCGAGTGTATCACCGTCTTTTACATAAACAAAATTGAATGGCCTGTTGATCATGTCCTGTAAATAGGTGATCGCCGGTCGGCTGCCATAAACAACAGCTTTTGGGGCAAGGTCCAGCAGGTATTTTACACAACCTGAATGATCCGGCTCGGTATGGTTCAGCACAATATAGTCTATTGACGCCGGATCTGTAACAGCCTTGAGCTTTTCAAGATAAGCCTCCCGAAAGCTGGCTTTTGCAGTATCAATTACAACCTTTTTTGTTGCATTGATAAAATAGGAATTGTAAGTTGTTCCTTCCCGGGTTTCCATTACAATATCAAAGGTGACGATGTCCCGGTCAAGAATACCTATCCAGCTGACATCTTCAGCAACTTTTAAGATCTTGTTTTCTGCCATGTATTCAGATATGTTGTTTACGGCGGTAAAATTAACATGTTTCCGGTATGTTTCAAAACATGTAGAGACGCAAAATCTTGCGTCTCTACACATCAGACGCAAAATTTTGCGTCTCTACACATCAGACGCAAAATCTTGCGTCTCTACACATCAGACGCAAAATCTTGCGTCTCTACAGGGAAAAACGTAAATAAATTATTCCTTTTCTGCCGAAGCGGCTGTGCTGGCAGCACTTGCTGTTGCCTTGGCGCATTCTTTTGCTTTCGGGCATGCAGCTGATGAGGTTGAGGCCGATTCCTTCTCTTTGCAATTTGTTTCAGATGCTGTTTCCTTATGCTGACTGCACGGTTGGTCAACCGATGCTGTTGCTTTCACCTGGTCACAATGAGCCTTGGTTGTTGTTTCAGTATGCTGCTTTTTGGGGTCATCCTCGGTTAATGCAAAAGCAGTTGCAGATATCGCCCCAATAAAAAGGATAGCCGCTAAATAGGTCTTGAAATTCTTCATAGATCTGTTTTTTTGGTTATACATGTAAAGTTATTCCACATTTCACTGTATGCATGTTAATTAAATGTTAACATATGTGAAATATTTACTATCATAACAAGCTAACCCACTAATTTGTTTACGAGTTGATCAGCCTGTCTGTCAAAAATTAATATCTTTACCCGTGATGATCGTATTTTTCCATGGAAAATAATATCTTCCATAAGATATTCAGGTTTTATTACGACGGGTTCCGGAGTATGACCGTTGGAAAAAAGCTTTGGATCATTATCCTCATTAAACTATTCATCATGTTTGTCATCCTGAAGCTTTTCTTCTTTCCTGATATACTAAAGGAGAATTTCAGCAACGATAAGGAAAGAGGAGACTATGTTATTGATCAGCTTTCAAAACCCCGATAATTATGCTAGAAAACATTGATCTGTCTGTTGTTAACTGGTCGCGTGGGCAATTTGCACTCACGGCCATGTATCACTGGATATTTGTTCCATTAACGCTGGGTTTGTCTTTTATCCTGGCCATTATGGAAACCCTGTATGTGCGAACGGGAAATGAAGAATGGAAGCGGATTACCAAGTTCTGGATGACCCTCTTCGGGATTAATTTTGCCATTGGGGTAGCAACGGGCATCATACTCGAATTTGAATTCGGCACCAACTGGTCTAATTATTCCTGGTTTGTGGGGGATATTTTTGGTGCTCCGCTTGCCATTGAAGGAATCATGGCATTCTTTCTCGAATCGACCTTTATTGCTGTCATGTTTTTTGGCTGGAATAAAGTGAGCAAAAAATTCCACCTGGTTTCCACCTGGCTGGTGGCATTTGGCGCCAATCTTTCCGCCTTGTGGATACTGGTAGCCAATGCCTGGATGCAGAGTCCGGTTGGCATGCACTTCAACCCGGAAACTGCCCGAAACGAAATGCTCAATTTCTGGGAGGTACTCCTTTCGCCGGTTGCCATCAACAAATTCCTGCATACAATTACTTCAGGTTATGTGCTGTCGGCCATCTTTGTGGTCGGTATCAGTTCCTGGTTTTTACTCAAAAAAAGAGAACAGTCCTTTTCAAAAATGAGTATTTTGGTTGCCGCAGTATTCGGATTGATTTCATCACTGATGCTCATTTACACAGGTGACGGCTCAGCCAAACAGGTAGCCCGGGTACAACCCGTTAAACTTGCCGCCATGGAAGGATTATACGATGGCAGTGAGCGGGCTCCTTTAGTTGCAATAGGCATTCTAACAGATGTTGCAGAAGATACCACTACCCGGAATGCCAAAAAATCCGCATTTAAGATAGAAATCCCCGGTTTCCTTTCATTTCTGGCATATGGAAAGTTTGATGCCTTTGTGCCTGGAATCAATGATCTGGTTGATGGCAATCCGCAAAAAGGCCTCATGCCGGTGACTGAAAAGATGGATAGGGGAAAGTTCGCGCGCGAATCGCTTGCCCGTTTAAAAGATGCCCGGGAACAGGGTGACACGGCCACATACAACCAGCTGAAAGCCCGATTTAGTGACCCGGGTTTCAAAAACGACTACTTCCGTTACTTTGGATATGGATTTTTATCCGACCCCAACAGCGTGATTCCTAATGTTCCAATTGCCTTTTACAGCTTTCACCTCATGGTAGCCCTGGGGTTCTATTTTCTCCTGCTGCTGGCTCTGGTTTTGCTCAGCCTGTACAGAGGCAAAATCGAAAACCGCAAATTTTTGCTTTGGTTGTCGGTTTTCAGCATCCCCTTAACCTATATAGCATCTCAGTCGGGTTGGGTACTGGCCGAAATGGGAAGACAACCCTGGGTTATTCAGGATTTGTTGCCAACCATGGCTGCCATATCACACATAAATACTTCATCGGTTCAGATCACATTTTTCCTGTTCCTTGTGTTATTTACATCTCTGCTGATCGCAGAACTGAGTATCATGATCAAACAAATCAAAAAAGGACCAAAATAGGGAGGATTTAAGCATGTTCGAATCATTTTCATACTTTGCTTTGCAGCAATACTGGTGGGCAATTATTTCATTGCTTGGCGCCCTGCTTGTTTTCCTGCTCTTTGTTCAGGGCGGACAAACATTGATTTATACGCTGGGCAAGAACGAAACCGAACGAACCATTCTGGTGAATTCACTGGGACGTAAATGGGAATTTACATTTACTACACTGGTGACTTTTGGCGGGGCCTTTTTTGCTTCGTTTCCGCTGTTTTATGCAACCAGTTTCGGTGGCGCCTACTGGGTGTGGATGATCATTCTGTTCTGCTTTGTAATTCAAGCCGTTTCCTATGAATACAGGTCGAAACCAGCCAATGTTTTCGGCCACCGCACATTCGAAGTTTTCCTTTACATCAATGGAGCTGTTGGCACCATCATGCTGGGGATTGCAGTAGCCACGTTCTTCACCGGCTCGGCATTCAGTATTGATTTCAGCAACATCACCCGGATCAGTGATCCTGCCATTTCCCGCTGGGAATCGCCCTACCGCGGCCTTGAAGCGGCTCTTAACGTGCATAACCTGCTGCTTGGTCTCACTGTTTTTCTTCTTGCCCGCATCCTGGGCCTGCTTTATTTTATGAATAATATAGATCATGATGCCATTGTTGAGCGAGCAAAGAAAGCACTGCTCCGGAATGCCGTTCCGTTTGTTGCCGCGTTTGTGGCATATGTGGTGATCCTGCTGCTTCGTAAAGGATTTGCCGTTGACCCGCAATCAAACACTGTCTACCTCGAAAGCTACAAATACACCCATAACCTCATGGCCATGCCCATAGTTGCTGTATTGTTTTTTTCAGGAACTGTTCTTGTGCTGTTTGGCATTATTAAAACGCTGGTCAGCAAGGGCTATTTCAAGGGAATCTGGTTTGCAGGTATGGGAACGGTTTGCTTTGTTTTCAGCCTCTTTCTGCTTGCCGGATATAACAATACCTCATATTACCCTTCCACCTTTGATTTGCAAAGTTCACTTACCATTGCCAACAGCTCTTCAAGCCGATACACGCTGGTAGCTATGAGTTATGTTTCTTTGATGATACCCTTTGTGGTTGCCTACATTTTTTACGCCTGGAGATCCATCAACAAGGAAAAACTCACAAGCGAAGAAATCAGTTCGGAATCACATATTTACTAACGCTAAACTGAACTGCCATGTACCTTTCCTCAATACTGATGCTATTAAGCTGGCCACTGACAATTATTTTATGCTGGTTTGCCGTGCGCATTGCCCTGAATATTTATGAGAAGAAGCAGCAGGAAACCAACACCAACAGGGAATAAGCGCCAGGCAGAATTACTTTGGTTCGGCCTTTAAGTAACGGCTGATCACCGACAGGAGGATGTAAAGTATAATTACCGGCGCCAGGCCCGGAAGTCCGAACAGTACGATCAACAATACCGACAATATCAGGAACAGGTAGCGCATCCAGTTTTTTGCCGGATCAAATGACGCGAATTTGAGTGAAAACATGCGGATATTGGAAACCAGCAGGAAACAGGACAAGATAACAATTACCAGCAAGAAATACCTGTTGAACACCAACCCGGCAAATGGAAAATCCCGGCTGTTCTCAGCAACAAAACCCAAAGCCGCAATAAAAATAGCATTGGCAGGGGTTGGCAATCCCCTGAAGCTTTTCACCTGCTCTGCATCGAGGTTAAACTTAGCCAGCCTGAGTGCTGAAAATACAGCCACCAGAAATGCAGCATACAATACCACCCCTTCTCCGAAGCCGGGATTCATAACGTCAAAATCAGCTCCCGGAGAAGTCCGGACATACGAAAGCAGCAGCAGCCGGTAAAGGATCATGGAAGGGGCAACCCCAAAACTCACCACATCAGCCAGAGAATCAAGCTGCTTGCCAAATTCGGTTATGCTGTTCAGTGAGCGCGCAACCAGCCCGTCTAAAAAATCAAACAGGGCTGCAATAAGAATGAAATATCCGGCCAGCAGCAATTCGCCATAAGACAATGCAGCCACAATGGATATGCATCCCGATATCAGTCCGAGCGATGTAAAAACACTTGGTAATCCTTTTTTCATACTGTTCATGGTAAATGATTTGAATACTTTAATTAAGTATTTTTCAGATTTGGTAGCAGGCTCTATGCAAATGTAATTCTAATTTGATTTAATTGTATAATTTTACCTCTTTGAGATACATAAAATCACAGGAGAAAGTTTTATGAAAATTGCAGTTGATTTTGATGGCACCATTGTTGAGCATCGCTATCCGCAGATTGGCGAAGAAAAGCTGTTTGCTTTTGAAACACTGAAACAATTGCAGAAACTTGGACATAGCCTGATTCTCTGGACATTCAGGCATGGCAAAGA
>CAYTNC010000119.1:0-7257 GCA_964438935.1 uncultured Bacteroidales bacterium | reverse complement strand
CCTTTGAACTGAACGATATCATGTTGCGAAAGCTTCTTCCCTTCAAGCATATCGGGCACAAAATACAGCAGGGAAATCAGAAAAAAGATTGCCAGGGCCGACACGTAAGGAATAATTCTTTGTTTCATTATCGCGGGTATTACTTTTCAAAATTAAATTAGCAATGCAAATTAAAGTTATTTTTGTGATAACTATTAAAATATCTGATTTTTGTAATTCGAAAAGTTATTCAAATGAAGGTTCTGATGATTCTTGAGCGGGACTTCCCGGCTGATGACAGGGTGGAAAAAGAAGCACTTTCTTTGATCAGGGCAGGTCATCAGGTCGATTTGATTTGCTTCACCATGAAAGGTGCCGACAGGAATGAGAATTACAAAGGGATTGCTGTTTTTAAAAAAAGGATATCCAATTTCACTTATCGCTCAAGTGTGGGCGCGTTAAGGCTTCCGTTTTATTTCCGTTTTTGGGAAAAAGTTCTTTCAAAACATCTTGAATCATATCAATACCAGGTTCTGCACCTGCATGATCTGCCGCTTGCCCGGGTCGTTTACCGGTTAAGCCATTCCTGCAATTGTAGCTATGTTCTTGATTTGCACGAAAACTACCCCGCCTTATTGCAAGTATCGCCACACACAAAGAAAATAATCGGCAGACTGGTACATTCAAACCGGCAGTGGGAAAAATATGAAAAGGTAAACGTTGCCCTGGCTGACGGGTTAGTTACTGTTGTGAGGGAAATGAAGGAACGCATCAGGCCTTATGCAACCTGTGAAATAGCAGTTGTAGAGAACACTCCCTATCTTGAGGAACTTAAAACCATGGATAACCAGCCTGACATAAACTTCATTACCCTGGTCTATTCAGGCGGGATCAATTACCATCGTGGCCTGCAAACGGTTATTGAAGGCATTAATTTGTCAGTTAAGGTTAACCCGCGCATCAGGCTCTTTATCCTGGGCGGGGGATCCCATGAGGGAGTGCTTAAAAGCCAGGTAAAACATGCAGGACTTGAAGACCATGTTCGTTTTTTCGGATGGCTGAGTTCAAATGAGATGTATGAACAAATATACAGTTCGGATATTGCTCTGATTCCTCACATGAAGTCGGTTCAATCAGATAATTCCTCACCAAATAAATTGTTCCAGTACATGTTTTGCGGAAAACCTATCCTGGCCAGCAACTGCAACTCCGTTGAGCGGGTGCTTCATGAGACCAAAACGGGCACTTCTTATATTCATGATTCTCCTGAGAGCTTTAAAGACGCATTGTTGCAGCTGATCAGTGAAATGCCCTTTGATTCATATAAGGAAAATGGCCGGAAAGCATTGGAAAAGTATAACTGGGAGCATTCAGTTCAGGAATTAGTAGCATTGTATAAAAGGCTCGATACTCCCGTGAAATAATGGAAGGATACTTAAACACGGATCAGGCAAAATATGTCCTTTTTCACCTCGGGCTGATGTTTCAGTTGAGTGATGAAATCAAGTCGCGGTTTGTTTTTGCACAAAGCAGCAGTGAGTTGCCTGCAGGCGAGGGCCGGATCGTTTTCCCGCTTTCGCCGGCCCCGATGAACCAGGGTACAATAAAAACAATAAACGATATCCCGGTTCTTTTTCCCTGCGGACCTTCATCCCGGTTCTGGAGAATTGAAAACAACACACTTTTTTTTGAGGATGATTTGCTAAAATCCGCGTTCTATCTGTTGTCGGGTTACCAGGAATATGCAAGTAAAAAAAGGGATGTTCTGGGCAGGTTTTCCGCGCTGGATTCAATACAATACCAGCTTGGCATAGTTCAGAAGCCTGTTGTTAATTATTACTTTGAGGAGATCGGCAAGGGTATCTGCGAATTTCTGGAATTGCAGCACCTGTCTTTTGAAAAGAGATCTCTTTTTGATCCGTTTGGACTGATCATTACGCATGATGTTGACCGGGTCCGCTATTATTCGTTAAACTACCTGGTTTATAAACTCAAGGAATTAGCTGGAATGAAGAAGTCCGGGGCAGGGTTTCCTGTTTTATTCAGGCAGTTACGCCAGGGACTCCGGGGTTATTTATCGGGCAAAAGCAATGATCCGGCCTGGAAGAATTTCACTTTTCTCAGGGAGCTTGAAACCAGGCATCAGATGGCTTCGGTTTTCTTTTTTCTGGATGATGATACGCCGCATCACGATGCAGATTATAAACTTTCGGATCCGCGGATTTCCGGGCTGATAACCGGGCTCGACGAATCAGGTTGTGAAATCGGAGTGCATGGCAATCATCATTCGGCTACCAGCAAAGCAAGCCTGGAAAGCCAACTGCGCAAGCTAAAAGGCGTTTTCCCGAAAAAAATAAACGGAATCAGGCAACACAGACTTCGTTACGAAATACCTGCTACAACTTCAATACATGAAGAATCAGGCTTTGATTATGATGCAACTTTGGGCTTTTATGATCACGAAGGGTTCAGAAATTCATTCTGCATGCCGTTCAGGCTTTACAATTTCGAGAAAAACAGCATGTCAACGGTTTGGGAAATACCGCTTAATGTAATGGATTGCACCTTAATGGATTACCGCAACATGAGCTTTAGCGGGGCAAAAAGCAGTATTGACCAGTTGATAAGTGAAACCAGGAAGTTCTCGGGGGTATTCACGTTGTTGTGGCACAACAGTTATTTTGATGAAATCCGGCACCCCGGCATCAGACAGTTTTATACGGATGTGATTTCACACCTGGCAGGTCAGCATCCTCAGAAATTGCTGGGTATCCAGGTTGTAAATAAAATGAATACCCTATTGTAGGCATTGGTGAAAAAATTACTCCATAATATTGGTCGGCAATTCTCCCGGATCACAAATACGATAGGGATTGAAATCAACAGGCTTAAAGATTCGCCCTTCGTGGGGAATGTGACCACCATGATGACAGGAACTGCTGTTGCCCAATTTGTTCCGGTTTTGATCAGCCCCATTCTTACAAGAATATTTACTCCCGATGACTTTGGCATTCTGACCGTTTTTTTGAGTTATTCCATGATAGTTTCCACCATCATATCCGGAAAATATGAAATGGCCATCATGTTACCCAAATCCAAAGAAGACGCCGTAAATCTTAGCGGACTGGCCACCTTGCTGACTGTAATTCTGAGCTCGGTTTTCATGATTTTTCTGATCCTGTTCAGGGATTCATTTGTTTTACTCCCCGGTGCCGATAAAATAAGCAACTGGGTGTTGATTCTTCCGGTTACCGCAGGGATCATTGCTTATGGGAATGTGCTGAACTATTGGATCAGCAGGAATAAAAAGTTTGCATCGATCAGCACCGGGAAATTCTTACAAACACTTACCACATCGGGCTTTAATATTGGTTTTGGACTTCTGAACCCCATTCCTTTGGTACTCATATTGGGAAATCTGATCGGGCAATTTCTGAATGCATTTTACCTCACCTACATCGTAATTAAATACCAGGCTGCGGATCTGAAAGCCCTTTCCATTCGATCCTTTGCTAAGGAAGGCAGGGAGCATATCAAGTTTCCCTTATTTGACATTCCCAATTCGTTGTCATACAGCATATCAACCCAGGGTATGAACCTGGTTTTTACCAAATTCTTCGGAGAAACCGTTTTGGGATATTATTCGATGGTGCAGCGCATTCTGATCACTCCCTTCAGTTTTATTTCATTGTCGTTTACGCAGGTGTTTTTTGAGAAAATGTCGGATGTATACAACAACAGCCGTCACGAATTCAACAAATACCTGGCCAAGGCTCAGAACAGGCTGATCATATACTTTTTTATTCCTTTCTTTGCCCTTGTTTTTCTGTCGAAATACTTTGTCCCCTTTATCTTTGGAAGTGAATGGACGGTGATGTACAAATATATCCTGGTACTTTCTCCAATGATATTTTTTAATCTGACCACATCACCCTATACATATATATTTAAGATTCTGAATAAGCAGGAAGTTGCCCTTATGCTGAACGTGTTGAGAATGGTTGTATTGATTATCGCCGTAATTGCCGGCAACTGGTTGTCTGCCGATCCGCTTTTCGTATTCACCCTGTTCTCACTGGCTTCCATTATAATAACCGCGCTATCCATTTATATTTGTTCGCGATTTCTCAATACAGGATTCTCTGCGATTTTCAGGCTCCAGCTGGTAACCCTGTTTTTGTTGAATCCCGGATTTTATTATTTGCTTAAATTTAACCTGTTTTAACCGGATTATGGATAAATCTGAACTCAGAAACGTAATAAAGAAGGCTCAAATAACCGACAAGTACTCGGCTGTCAGGAATATGTGCCGCAATTGTGAAGTGCTTGATGTGGGTTGTGTGGGACAGGATGCAAATTTTCAGACCGGGAAATGGCTGCATAACGAGATTAAAGCTGTTGCCAGAAAGGTTACCGGGGTGGACATTGCAAGCGAAAAAATGGAAAGCCTTAAAAAAGAAGGATATCACCTGTTGCACGTTTCGGAGCTGGAGGGAAGCCCGGAATTGTTTGATGTTATTGTTATGGCCGATGTTATTGAGCACGTAAGTGATCCGGTCGGCTTCCTGAAGTTTTACTCGCGTTTTCTGAAGCCGGCAGGTAAAATGATCATTTCAACGCCCAACTCGAACCGGGCCGTCAATTTCTTTTCCATTCTTCTGTATAACAGCTATAGCGTGAATGACGAGCATACCTGCTGGTTCTGTCCGTTAACCCTTGCCGAAGTTGTTCAAAGAGCTGAACTTAAAATGGAGGAATTCTTCTGGCTCAGAAAGTACTATGACCTTAAGGGGTTGAACCTGTTGACTCAAATACTGACATGGAAATCTGAGTTGTTGGCACGTTGTAGAAAGAACTTCAACCAGAATTTCATGATGATTGTTGCCCGATGAAAACAGGAATTTTTACACCCTATTCGCTGGATCCGATTCATCCCCGCACGGAGATGTACCTGTCGTTTTTTAAAGAAGCCGGAATGGAAGCTTCTGTTGAGCAGGTTAACATACGGCCGGCAGGATTTCTTTCACTGCTTTCAAAAGCATTCATCAATATATTTGACTTAAAGGCAGTGCATCAATTGTCAGGCTTGGTGAGAAATTATGACTGCATACTGATCCAGGATTTAAGGTACCTGCCATTAGCAGTAGCCGGCAGACGCCGGGGGAAAATGATAATCTATGAAACCCTTGATAACAGTGTGTTTATCAGGGTTCATAACCAGAAGCGGAATGTATTTTACCCGGTAATAAAATTGCTTACTCCGGTCTTTTGTATTGCAGAACGATGTTTGGCCCGCTGTTTCACAAATCATGTCATTGTGAATTCATCGGCATTGATCAGGCATTTCCGGAACCGGGCACAACTGATATACTACGCATCACCTTTTGAATCAGCCGGCATTGTCAATAATTTCAGCAAAAAACCGGTTTTGCTCTACCTGGGAGCTGTTTCTGCCGATAAGGGCATTCATGAGGTTCTTTCGCTAACCAGTGCATTTGGGATCAGAACTTTTATTTTCGGTGATTGTGCAGATGCAAAAATTGCTGAAGCTTTGGAAAGCAATGAACTGATCACATGGAAGAAAAGAATGAATTCGGAAATGCTGAAACAGGAGCTGAAAAAAATTACCGAAGAATTCTTTCTGATTGGTTTAAGCCTGATCAAACCGGTACATTATTCCTATGCCACACAGGAGGCCAATAAGGAAATTGATTATTTGTCGATGGGAATTCCCTTCATTGGCAACCACAGGTTGACAACGAAAGAGAAAATTGTTGCCGGATGCGGGGTGTTTATTGATGATCATGATGCAGTATCAAATTTGATCAACAATCCCGATGACAGGAAAAAGAAATCAGCAGACTGTAGTAATTATTATAACAGGCATTTCTCAGTTGAGCAATTTAAAGTAAAATTGAAATCAATTTTTTCAGCCCTCGGAAATGGATAGCAAAACCATTGTAGATATTTACCTCAAAAGGAAGGCTTTTAAAAGTTTTGAGATTGATGACCGGGATATCGTGCTTCAGTATATCCAGAAGTATATCCCCCCGGAACATGATGCTCCGATCCTCGACGCAGGGTGCGGAAATGGCAGGTACGCGCTGAAATTATGCAGACTGAATTACACCCGTATTTCGGCGGTTGACTTGTTTGAATCCATACCGGTTAAGGATGTGCAGTATTTCAGGGCCGGAATTGAAAATTTACCTTTTGATGAACACTCGTTCCGGTTTGTTTATGCCATTTCGGTAATTTATTATCCCACCGACACAGAGGGTGCTGTTAAGGAGTTTTCGCGTGTGCTGAAGCCAAGGGGAGTTGTTTTAATGACAGCTCATACCAGGTATTCGCTTTTCACACTGAGGAGAATCGTGCTAAGATTCCTGGGTAACAAAAAGGTGAAGCATTTGAATGAGGTCCGGTTTAGAACTGCATCGGAGTATTGCAGCCTTCTTAGAAAGAATGGGTTCACCATCCGGTTGGTTGATGGATACAATTTGTCTTTTATACTATTGCCAACCTATAATTACATCAGGGCCGTTTTTTCCAAATACTTTCATATACATCTGCCGGTAATACACGGCCATATAACTAAAAACAGTTTTATGGCCCGTCTGAAATCCATATTTGCCTACCACATGATCATTGTGGCAGAAAAAGCTCAATAAAGATCATCCATTATACGTAATCCCTGATAATTCCGGCTATCAGGGAACCGGCATCTCCCTTGCCATAGAATGCATGCCTGTTGATGAACGTTTTGTTCAGCAACGACCTGCATAGCGCTACAATCTGATCTTTGTCTATCGAAGTAAGGTAATTGTAATTGTTCTGCACCAGCTCAACCCATTCTGTTTCTTCGCGAAGCGTCAGGCAAAACTTGTTGAAGAAATAAGCTTCTTTTTGAACTCCTCCGCTGTCGGTAGCCACAAGGGCACAATTTTTCATCAGTTCCAGCATATCGAAATAGCCTACAGGATCAATGGGCTCAAAGCCGGGAACGATATTGTGCTGTTTCAGAATCTTCCTGGTTCTCGGGTGCAACGGTAAGATAACCTTTTTTTGCTTATTGAGTTCATTCAATGCAGCCACAATCTGTTTCAGGTTTTCCAGGTTGTCTGTATTCTCCTGCCGGTGAACCGTGCAAAGTATGAAATCGCCAGGCTTTATCTGAAGGCGGCTGATGATATCGGAACGGTCTGCAGACCGCCCGGAATAATACAATGCTGCATCATACATCACATCGCCCACCTGGTGAATCTGGCAGTTGAAATT
>CAYTNC010000118.1:0-7366 GCA_964438935.1 uncultured Bacteroidales bacterium | reverse complement strand
CAAATTAACAAATTATCAAATTAACAAATTATCAAATTAACAAATTATCAAATTAACATTATTTCCATCACCACATCCGGCATTCCCATAGCGCCAACTGGAATTTCAATAATGGTTCCGAGTTTACTCTCAGTGAAAACTACCTTTTGTTTGTTATGATACAATAATACAGATTTAATTTTTCTATCGAGTTTGGGAATCATTATTTGATTGCTTTCTGCATTCAGGATGTGTACAAATAGCCGATTATCTTTTTGCGTGGTTACACCCCAGGATTTTGGAGTTACAGGTCCCTGCCGGGTACCATAAATGGTTTCGCCGAACTGATCAAGCCATTTTCCAACAACACCCAGGGTATCGCAGAATTCCTGCTGGATTTGTCCATTGGGCATGGGACCCACATTGAGCAGGAAATTGCTGTTGTAACCTGCCGCTTTCACCAGGTAATGAATGAGCTCGCGGGAGCTTTTATACCGCTTGTCCATGATATTGAAACCCCATGAATTATTGATTGTTTCACAGGTTTCCAAAGGTAAAGCGCCAATTTTTGATTCACTGCTAAACCCGGAGGTATTGAAACCCGGGAGGTCCTTTTCGAACATCTGAAAATCTTCTCCCGGCATGGGAACCTGATGGTGATTGCTTCCTATCATACAGCCAGGCTGAAGATCATGGATCAGTTGATAGGTCTTTTCAAGTTGCCAGTCAGCATCTTTTTTATCCCACCATCCGTCGAACCAGATGCCACCTATTTCACCGTAATTGGTAAGTAATTCAGTAAGCTGTCCGTTCATGAAATCAAGGTAGGCATTCCAGTTGCCCTTATCAGGCCTCCCCGAAGCATGGCCCGTAACGCCCCGCGGATGGTAATTATCCTGATACCAGTCGAGTTGCGAATGATAGAAAAACAATCTGATACCTTGCTTGTGACATTCATCGGCCAGCATTTTCAACACATCTTTTTTATAGGGTGTCCGATCAATGATATCCCAGTCGGTCAGTTTGGAGTCAAATAGAGCAAAACCGTCATGGTGTTTACTGGTGATCACAATGTACTTCATGCCGGCACTTTTTGCCATAGACACCCAGGCGGCAGGGTCATATGCAATAGGATTAAAGAAAGAGGGCAGTTTTTCATAGGTCTTTTTGTCTATTTGCTTCATATTCATAACCCATTCACCATCGCCCAATACGGAATATACACCCCAGTGAATGAACAAACCGAATTTTGCATCCTGAAACCAGGTGCGGTTTGCCAGGTTTTCGGCAGCAGGCTGGTATTGCTGTTGTGCATTAATAAACAGGCAAAGGATCATAAAGAAAGAAAAGAGGCTGATTCTCATAGTTCATTAATTATTGGTATATAAATCTCCGGATCATGTCAAAATCACACACACGCCAACTGACATCATGCAAATTTGTCATTCCGTCACAATAAAAATACGCAGAAATGACAGGCGCAATTTTATCTTTTTGGCGGCAACCTTTGGTTTCAGCATGTGAAAAGACCCTGCCAGCGTTAAATATTGTTAAAGCAGGCTATTCGCTAAACAAATGTCCTAATTTTGGAGTTAATAATACCAAAACAAGGCATATTTTTTGAAAATACAAGCCTGAAAGAAACAGTAAAATATTAAGAAAATGAAAAATAAACAGCTATTAGTAATTATCGCAGCCGCTGTAGTTGGCGGTCTGGTGGCACTGGTTGGGTATTCCGCCTTGCTTGACAAGAAAGAGAGAAGCATTATTGCTGAAGTCAAAGAACCGGTTAGCATGGTTAATCTGAAAGCAGGGCTTGACAGTTCAACAGACTTTACCTATGCTGCAGAAAAAACGATTAATGCCGTTGTGAATGTGAAAACCCAAACAACCATGCAATACAGGAATCCGATTTATGAATTTTTTTATGGCGAAGGGTACCCTGGTGAATCCCAGCCTCAGGTAGGAATTGGCTCGGGTGTGATCATTACGGCAGACGGATATATAGTTACCAACAACCATGTAATTGAGAATTCCGATAAGGTATCGGTAACACTGAATGATAAAAGGGAATTTGAGGCCAAGGTTGTGGGAACCGATCACTCAACTGACCTGGCACTGCTTAAGATAAATTCTGAAGGTCTGCCTTTTATGGCTTTTGGCAACTCAGACGAGTTAAAAGTTGGCGAATGGGTATTGGCAGTTGGTAACCCGTTCAATATATCATCCACGGTAACAGCCGGAATTGTAAGTGCCAAAGGCAGGAGCATGGCGATCATTGAGGATGATTACCGGATTGAATCATTTATACAGACAGATGCCTCAGTAAACCGCGGCAACAGCGGTGGCGCTCTGGTCAACCTAAGAGGAGAAATGGTCGGCATCAATACGGCCATTGTATCGCCTACCGGAGGGAATGTGGGTATTTCGTTTGCCATTCCATCGAGCATTGTACAAAAAGTGGTAAAGGATCTGATTGAATTCGGTACCGTTCAGCGCGCCATTATGGGTGTGCAGATCCGGGAAATATCTGCCGATCTGGCTAAGGATAAGGATATTAATATTCAGGATGGTGTTTATGTTGAAGCCGTAAATGATAACAGTGCAGCTAAGGAGGCCGGAATTGAATCGGGTGATATCATAGTAAAAATCAACAATATGGTTGTTAAAACGCCATCGGAATTGCAGGAACAAGTAGGGCGCTACCGCCCGGGGGATAAGATAAATGTAACCCTAAAAAGAAAAGACAAAACGAAACAAATTGAGGTGACCTTACGTAACCTACAAGGTGACACTGGAGTCGTTAAGGCAGGAACGTACGAAACCATACTTGGAGCAAAAGTAGTAAACCTGGATGACCAGGATCTGAAAAGGCTGGGGCTCAAATACGGAGTCAAAGTCACTGAACTTCAGGAGGGCAAACTGAAGTCAGAGGGTGTGAAACCCGGATTCGTGATCACCCAGGTGAATAACAAGCCGGTTTATTCGGTTGAAGAGCTTGGTAAAATTTTTAAATCGATCAAAGGTGGGGTATACATAGAAGGTGTTTATCCGAACGGAGTTGTTGCATACTATGCATTTGGACTGTAAAAGCTAAATAATTTGTAATGAAAAGGCTTGCAGTTCGCAAGCCTTTTTTATTTAAAAAAAAAGGGGTTCATCGATTTGTATTGAAATTAATAATTAATTAGCATAAATTCGCACAAATTTTTTGGGGACAATGAGACAACTAAAAATCACAAAATCAATTACCAACAGGGAAAGCGCTTCACTTGATAAGTATTTGCAGGAGATTGGTAAAGAGGAACTTATTACTGTGGAAGAAGAAGTAGAGTTGGCGCAGCGTATTAAAAAAGGAGATAAAACTGCACTTGAAAAATTAACCAGAGCCAACTTGAGATTTGTGGTTTCTGTTGCCAAACAGTATCAGAATCAAGGTCTGAGCCTTCCTGATTTGATCAACGAAGGAAACCTGGGATTGATCAAGGCAGCTGAAAAATTTGATGAAACAAGGGGCTTCAAATTCATTTCCTACGCTGTATGGTGGATCAGGCAATCCATTCTTCAGGCCCTGGCTGAACAATCCAGGATTGTCAGGCTTCCCCTCAACCAGGTTGGTTCGCTCAACAAGATTAACAAAGCTTTTTCGAAGTTCGAACAGCAATTTGAAAGGACTCCTACCCCCGAAGAATTGGCTGAAGTTTTAGAACTGACCAAGGAGAAAGTAACAGATACCCTGAAGGTATCGGGCCGTCATGTTTCAGTTGACGCACCGTTTGCCGAAGGTGAAGACAACAGCTTGCTGGATATTTTGATCAATCATGATTCACCAAAGGCTGACAAAAAGCTGATCAGTGAATCACTTATGAAAGAGATTGACCGGGCCTTGGCTACTTTAACCGAGCGCGAACGGGATATAATCAAATTCTTTTTCGGTATTGGTGTTCAGGAAATGACACTGGAAGAAATCGGTGAAAAATTCGACCTGACCCGCGAACGGGTACGCCAGATCAAGGAAAAGGCAATCCGTCGCCTGAGGCACACCTCACGCAGCAAATTGCTGAAATCGTATTTGGGATAATTCAAATTATTATATGATAATTATCGGTAGAGACGCATGATCATGCGTCTCTACGTGTTTTATACCACCAGGTCTTTTTTGTTGACGACATGATATCATGCGTCTCTTTTTTTATCACCCAGGAGACGCATAATCATGCGTCTCTACGGGTGTTCATTGTTTCATTGTCAGCTGTATGCGCTTACGGGCTACATCTACTTCGACTACCTTCACTTTCACATGCTGATGAAGCTTCACCACATCAGCCGGGTTGCTGACATACCGGTCTGCCATTTGGGAAATATGAACGAGGCCGTCCTGCTTGACGCCAATATCCACAAAAGCACCAAAGTTTGTAATGTTTGTAACAATTCCCGGAAGCTCCATTCCCGGCCTGACATCATCGATGGTGTGAATATCCGGGGCGAATTCAAAAACCTTGATGGTGGAACGGGGGTCGCGTCCGGGTTTGGCCAGTTCATTCATGATATCGGTCAACGTAGGCAGGCCGGCTTTATCGTCAACATACTTATTGATGTCAATACCCTTCCTCAGGGATTCATCTTTGAGCAATTCTGAAACCGGGTGTTTGAGATCAGCAGCCATTTTCTCCACAATATAATAACTTTCGGGATGTACGGCACTATTGTCCAAAGGATTTCTGCCTCCGCTGATGCGCAAAAAGCCTGCGGCCTGCTCAAAGGCCTTTGGGCCCATCCTGGGAACCTTCTTCAGGTCTTCACGTGATGCAAACATACCCTGTTCCTTGCGAAAATCAACAATATTGCGGGCCAGCTGAGGTCCCAAACCCGAAATATAAGTAAGCAGGTGCATGCTGGCTGTGTTGAGATCAACACCCACCGCATTCACACAACTTTCCACCACCTGATCCAGTGATCCTTTCAGCCGGGTTTGATCCACATCATGCTGGTACTGCCCCACCCCGATTGATTTGGGATCAATTTTTACAAGCTCAGCCAGAGGGTCCATCAACCTGCGACCTATGGACACAGCTCCTCTTACCGTTACATCATAATCGGGAAATTCGTCACGTGCCGTTTTCGATGCCGAATACACTGAAGCCCCGGCTTCACTAACCACAAAGACCTTAACATCACGGTCGAATTTGACCTTACGGATAAAAGCTTCTGTTTCACGGCTTGCTGTGCCATTTCCAATGGCAATGGCTTCTATTTTATATGAATTAACGAGGGTTGCGATCTTTTTTATTGCCAAAGCAGTTTCCTGAACAGGAGGATGCGGAAAGATCGTCTCATTGTGCAGCAGGTTGCCCTGGGCATCAAGGCAAACCAACTTGCACCCGGTTCTGAAACCAGGATCAATGGCCAGCACTCTTTTCTGACCCAGGGGTGGTGCCATCAGCAATTGCTTCAGATTTTCGGCAAATACCCTGATTCCCTGTTCGTCTGCTTTTTCTTTTGATAAAGCCCTGAATTCCGTCTCAATTGAGGGGGCAAGAAGTCGTTTATACGAGTCCTTTATCGCATTGGTCATATGCGTGGCACAATCACCGGTGCTTCTGATGAATTTGCGGTTAAGCGCATCAATGGTTTTCTCAGCATCCGGTTCAATGTTCAACTTAAGGAATCCTTCATCTTCACCCCTCAGCATCGCCATGAGCCGGTGAGAAGGACACCGGTTCAACGGCTCGGCAAAATCAAAATAGTCCTTGTATTTAATACCTTCCTCATCTTTGCCCTTAACCAGCCTGCTTGAAATAACCGCACCCTGGGCAAATGATTTCCGTACCAGGGTTCTGGCATGCAGGTCTTCATTCACCCACTCGGCAATGATATCCCGTGCTCCCTGTAAGGCATCCGCTTCGGTTTCTACCTTTTCATTCAGGTATTGAGATGCTGTCTGATTGATATTTTTGTCGGATTGTTTAAAAATGGCCTGTGCAAGTGGTTCAAGCCCTTTTTCCCTGGCTACAGATGCTTTTGTCTTTTTCCTGGGTTTATAGGGCAGGTAGATGTCCTCAAGTTCTGTCAGGGTAATGGCTTCTGTGAGCTTCGTTTTGAGTTCATCAGTCAGCAATCCCTGTTCATCAATACTTTTCAGAATAGCTTCACGTCTTTTATCGAGCTCCTCATACCGGTTATACTGATCTTTTATAGTTCCTATCTGAACCTCATCGAGGCTGCCGGTGGCTTCCTTTCGGTAACGGCTGATGAATGGAATGGTGGCATTTGCCTTCAGCAGTTTCAGTGTATTTTCAACCTGCCAGGGCAACATGTTCTGCTCCAGCGCGATAATGTGTATGTATTTGTTCTCCATGTTGAAAAATAGGCTTTCTCCGAACAAAAGTAGCCATTTGTTCTTAAATTAGTCAGATGAAATTATCCACACATAGCGGATTCAGAATTTACAAAGGTGAAATACTGCCTGTAACACTGAAACGTGTGGTGCAGGAACAGCTGAACCTGATGCTTGGTATGTCTGAAAGTTTCACAGACAACCCCGATTACGTAACACATGAAATACGAAAAACCACCAAACGGATCAGGGCCGTTAACAGACTTTTCCGAAACGCTTTGGGAGAAGCGATCTACATTCGCAACAAGGAATTGTTTGGCTCATTAAGCAGCCTGCTTGCAGAGCACAGGGTAAGCGCGGTACACCTGGAAATTCTTGAAGGAATTGCCCGGGATGCGAATAATCCTTTGGGGGAAAAGCTGATGAATGAAATGATCGCGGCACAGCAGCAAAGTCACCTGGAACTGACGAAACTGCTCATTGACAAAAAGCAGACGATGTTGTCCATCAAACAGATTTTAAACAGTGAATCAGAAAAGTCGGACCGCGACCCCATCATTGTTTGTGGCTATCACGATATAGTTAAAGGTTTGAAAGGCACTTACCGCGGTGGTACAAAATGCCTGAATGTCCTGACCGCACAACCCGATACCGAAAACTTCCACAACCTGAGAAAAAAGGTGAAGATGATCTGGAATCAACTGATCTTGCTCCGGCCTTTGTGGCCTGCCATGATCACACCCATGGTCCGGCAAATGGATCTGCTGGCAGAAAAGCTGGGAACCGATCATGATCTTGCTGAACTTGAAAATTGGGTTCTTTCCGGAAATATTGGCAATGGCCATGAAGAAACCATATTGAAATTTACAAGATATATTTCAGGCAAAAGGAAAATCGGCCAGAAGGCCATTATCAATTCCGCATTGAAACTTTACGCCGAAAAACCTGCAGCATTTGCCGGAAGAATGGCAACTTACTGCAGGTTGTATTGGGGAACCCGGGGCTATTAGCCATTAGCTTTTAGCCGTTAGCCATTGGCAAAAAGCCAAA
>CAYTNC010000117.1:0-7514 GCA_964438935.1 uncultured Bacteroidales bacterium | reverse complement strand
GCGTTTCCATGTTTGAACCCATGGGTGGTTCTGCTCCCAAATATACCGGCAAAAATATAATCAACCCGCTGGCTGCCATCTGCGCCGGAGGTATGATGCTCGACACGCTGGGCGAATCAGCAGCAGCCCTGGCAATTGATCAGGCCGTGAGCAACACCCTGGCATCAGGCAAAATTAAGAGCCTTGCCGCCGGCAAAATGGGAATGGGCACCTCCGAAGTAGGCGACCTCATTGCCAAATCGTTGTAATAACGTAGAGCGGAGTCTCCCGACTCCGCTCTTTTTTTACCCCAAACAAGCCTCGTCTCTCGTCCCTTGTCCCTTTTTCCTTATCTTTACCCCGTATTATTTACTTTTATGCATATCATCAACCAAGCTAAGCGTAGTTTGCAACTACGCTTCCACCCCAGGCTAAGCGCAGTTTGCATCTACGCTTTTCTTCTGATCATACCTGTCTTCTTTCTTTCCTGCAAAGGCGTAGACGACATCAGCTTTACCGGCGTAGACAACTTCGTATTCAGGGGAATGGAAAACAGCAAAATCAGCTTCTCGGCCAGCGTTGGCGTTAGCAATCCGTCATCCATTGCTTTCAAGGTCAGCGAGGTGAACCTCAAAACCACCATCGACGGCGTGTACATCGGCACCCTCACTTCCGATAATACCATCCGGGTTCCGGCCCGCACCGATTCGTTGTACAACATGGATTTTACCGTTAACCTGTCCAACCTGATCACCGGGGCATCCACACTATACAATGCCTCACGTAAAAAGAAAGTGGAAGTGGAAATGAACGGCTATGTCAAAGCCCGCTCCTGGCTCACCGTCAAGAAGGTTGATGTGAACGAAAAACAGCTGATCGACGTGCCCTCAATTAACAGGTAATATTCTTCAGGGCATTCACTATTTTTTGCTTAAATTTGCGCCATACTTTTAACCCGTATGTTTAAAAAACTGCGCTTCCTTTTCATTATCACCGGGCTGTTCATGCTCTTAAGCATGCAGGCCCAATCACCTTCTGTAGATATGTTTGCCTGGCTGCAAACCCGCGTGCCGGGCCAGGGAACAATCCAAATCAGGCAGGACAATATCATCCGCGATATGGTCAACCTCCATCTCACCCAGCAACGAAGTATGAAAGGAATCTGGGGTTATAAAATATCCATCTTCAGGGGATCCGGTCAAACTACCCGGAAAGATGCTGAACTCACCCGCTCCAGGTTCATCAGCAAATACGAAAACGTGGAATGCAAACTCGAATTCGAATACCCGAACTGGAAAGTTTACGTGGGTAACTTCCGAACCAAAAGTGAAGCCCTGCAGTTTCTGCACAAAATATCAAGCGATTACCCCGATGAACCCTTCATCCGCGAAGGTATCGTTTCATACCCCGATTAGTCACATCATATACCATTCAAACCATGAGTGAAGCAATTAAGCACGAATGCGGTATAGCTCTGGTTAGGTTACTTAAGCCATTGGAACACTATCAGTTAAAGTATGGCACCTGGAAGTATGGTATCAACAAGCTTTACCTGCTTATGGAAAAGCAGCACAACCGCGGACAAGACGGGGCCGGCATTGCTTCAGTGAAACTTAACCTCAAACCGGGCAAGCAATACATACACCGCGAACGCTCCAACAAGCAGGCTGCAATCAACAACATCTTCAAAAACCTCCGGAAACAAATTGACACGGTAGATCCTGAGCTGGCCAACGATCCGCTCTGGGCCAAAGACAACCTGCCCTTTGCTGCGGAACTGTTGCTCGGTCATCTGCGCTACGGAACCTACGGCAGCAACGACATCGAAAGAGTACACCCTGTGATGCGGGTGAACAACTGGAAAACAAGGAATCTGCTGCTGGCCGGTAATTTTAACCTCACCAACGTCGACGAGCTGTTCCAAATCCTCACCGACCTGGGTCAGCATCCCCGCGATTTCTCCGATACCGTTACCATGCTCGAAAATATAGGTCACTTCCTCGACCGCGAAATACAACATAACTTTGATGAGTTCAAAAAACAGGGTTTCGAAAATTTGGAAATCTCTGAACTCATCGCCGAACACCTCGACCTGGGCAAAATGCTCCGCGAAGCCAGTAAAAAATGGGACGGCGGCTATGTGATTGCCGGACTCATCGGACATGGAGACGCCTTCGTAATCAGGGACCCCTGGGGAATACGCCCTGCCTTCTACTACATGAACGATGAGGTGGTTGTGGTTACCTCTGAACGCCCCGCCATACAAACTGTGATGCATGTTTCCGCTGATGAGGTTCATGAGCTCAATCCGGGTGCCGGCCTGATCATCACGAAAAAAGGCAAAGTGACTGTTGAGAACATCCGCGGCCCCTTCGAAAAACGAAGCTGCTCCTTCGAAAGAATTTACTTTTCCAGAGGAACCGACCAGGATATCTACCGCGAACGAAAAAAGCTGGGTGAACTGCTCACCCCTCAAATTGTGGAAGCTGTAAATGGCGAACTCGAAAATACAGTCTTTTCCTTCATCCCCAACACGGCTGAGTCGGCCTTCTACGGCATGATCAACGGTATTGAAAAACACATGAAGGAAGAAAAGAAAAGAAAAATCCTGGAACTCGGCCGCAACCTGACCCCCGAAGAACTCGATTCCTTCATCTTTCTGAAACCCAGAATTGAAAAAGTAGCCACCAAAGACGTGAAGCTGCGCACCTTCATCACACAGGACTCTCGCCGCGACGACCTCGTAGGGCATGTGTACGACATCACCTACGGCACCATCCACGAAAATACCGACAACCTGGTGATCATTGATGATTCCATTGTACGCGGAACCACACTCAAATACAGCATCATCAAAATACTCGACCGGCTAAAACCCAAACAAATCGTCATCGTCTCCTCCTCACCGCAAATCAGGTACCCCGACTGCTACGGTATCGACATGGCCAAACTGGGCGATTTCATTGCATTTAAAGCGGCAATAGCCCTGCTCAAGGAAACCGGGAAAGAAAACGTCATCAACGAAGTGTACCGGAAAGCACGCGAAAGCGAAAACCTGTCGCGCGAAGAAACCCTCAACCACGTGAAGGACATATACAGACCCTTTACCGCACAGGCAATCTCCGATAAAATAGCCCGGATGCTCAAAACACCTGACATCCACGCTGAAATTAAAATTGTATACCAGTCCATCGAAAACCTGCACGAGGCCATTCCGGGGCACCTGGGCGACTGGTATTTCACCGGCAACTACCCCACCCCCGGCGGCAACCGCGTGGTCAACCGGTCGTTCATCAACTTTATAGAGGGTAAAAACGTAAGAGCGTATTAGGATAGGCCATTGGCTGTTGGCTGTTGGCTATTGGCTTGTAGGCCTGTTGAAGCATGCGACTTACACTGCCGCTGCTACTGCCACTGCTGCTGACGAAAAGCGTCATTGCGAGGGAGGAGGAACGACGACCGTGGCAATCCCTTTTTATTCGCTACTCAATCAAGATTGCCACGCTCCATTTCATTCCGCTCGCAATGACTACCACTGCCACTATCTTGCCTCTTGCCTCACTCCTCCACCCAAATCACCAGCTTCTGCCCCGCCTTCACCTCAAAATCAGGCAGGTTGTTCCACGCCTTAATGTTCTCCAGCGTGCAATTGTACTTCATGGCAATCCGGTGTGTGAATTCTCCCGGTTTCACCTCATGTATAACCTTTTTGCGTCCTTCAGTCGATCCGGCCTGCTGCACAAGCAGGTTATAATCCACCGGCAGGGTACTGTATCCCAGTATATCAATTTCCCGCTGCAAATACACCGCCACCTTATCAGCAGGCAGCACCAGAACCGACCAGGGCTTTTGCTCGGGAATAAAATCGCGCCGGTATACCGGGTTCAGCAAGCGCAGCTTTTCAACCGGCAACCCAATCATCGCGGATATCTGATCAAAATTCACGGCATAGCTGATGTGCAGCGTATCCAGCTGATTGAAATCATAAGCCGGTTCAACCGGAACAATACCATGTTCCTTGTAAAAATTCATCATGTAAATAACCGCTATAAAGGCAGGCACATAGTTTTTTGCCTGCTCCGACAATAATGGACGCAACTTCCAGTAATCCATTTCTCCCCGGCTCCGTTCAATGGCCTTCCTTATTTCACCCGGACCCCCGTTGTACGACGACAAGGCCAGGTTCCAGTCGTTGTATGTATTGTTCAGGTATTTCAGGTACCGGCAGGCGGCTTCTGTAGATTTAATAGGATCCCTGCGCTCGTCAATGTAGGAAGTCACTTCCAGGTCAAACAGCCTGCTTGTATTCAGCAGAAACTGCCACAAACCTACGGCTCCCGATTTGGAAACAGCCAGCGGATTCAATCCCGATTCCACAACAGTCAGGTATTTCAGCTCAAGTGGCAACCCATGCCGGTCAAGTGCTTCATCAAAAATAGGGAAGTAAAGCCTCGACAGCCCGATCACCCTGGCCATTTCTGCCTTACGCGGACCCGTGAACAGGTCAATATACCTTCTGACTTCCGGATTGTAATCCAATGCAATGGGCGACAGCTTGTTCAGTTGGGCAATGCGGTATTCGTAAAGCATGTCCCTGTCGTCGGCGTATGGGTACGACCCCGCCTTCAGACAGGTTAGGGATAACAACAGGATGATCAGCGTACGTTGATTCATAACCGTAAATATATGCATTTTTCCGGTCTCCCGCGGGCTATTGCCAGCCTGAAGGGCACCACCGCATGCAATAAAAAAACCCGTCATGCAAAATGACAGGTTTTTCAGAACTATTCTGAATTCGTTTATTTCGAATCTTTGCCGGCTTCTTCTTCATCGCCAACCTTGGAGGCTTTCTTGAATTCCTTGATACCCTGCCCGATGCCCTTCATCAGCTCGGGGATCTTCTTGCCGCCGAACAACAATACAATTACGGCCACAGCCAGGATGATTTCCATGGGCCCAAAGTTGAAAAGTAATACAAGTAGATTCATAATGATGATTTTATTTGCGCTGATAAAATTAGAACAATTTCTGTCAGGTTGCGAAGAATTTCCCGCAAATCTTTCTCGCAGACCATAAGAATTTCTCGCAGAATTTCTCGCAGATTAGAACAGATTGAGCAGATTTCGCAGATGTGGAAGCTGAGTTGCCAATGAGCGGAGCCTAAGCGAAGAAAAAATTATCAATAGCCCCGGGTTTCAACCCGGGGTTTGTGTAAACCGGCATATAATTCCGCTGCATGCAGGGCTTTGCCACGAGCACAGCTGTGCATGCAGCGGGTGATATGGGTTGCTTCATTGAGATCCACCGGCTGAAGCCGGCGGCTATTGATATCCCTGCCACCGGATGCTGAGCGGAGTCGAAGCATGTCCCTGTCTTGGATCTTAAATCTTGGTACTTCTCGTCACTTGTCCCTCGTCACTCGTCCCTCATCTTCCCCTACTTCCCCATCAACCTTTCAATCCACCTCACCACATCGTTGGTGTTGGCATATATGAGCAGGGCCAGCACAATAATCATACCTACCGTCTGCGCGTATTCCATAAACTTATCGCTGGGCTTTCGCTTGGTTACTATCTCGTACAGCAGGAACATCACATGCCCGCCGTCGAGTGCCGGAATTGGCAGTATATTCATAAAAGCCAGTGCAAGCGATAAAAATGCGGTAATTTCCCAAAAAGCTTCCCACGACCAGGTCTTGGGGAACAACCCGCCAATGGCACCAAATCCGCCCACACCCTTATAGGCTCCTGTTTTGAAATCGAAGATCAGCTTGAACTGTTTGATGTAAAAACCGAGCTGTTCCTTGGCCAGTCTGAATCCTGCCGGAATCGACTGCAGGAAGTTGAATGTTTTGGTTTCCATCTTGATTAAGCCCAGCTTTTCCAGTTCGGCCAAAAGCGGGATAAGAGTCACCACTTCCAGTTTCTTGTTGTCCGACAGCACCAGCGACAGCGGCACGGTCTTCCCGCCGCGCAATACCTCAACAACAACCGGTCCGGGTTTCAGCGTATCCAAAATACCCAGGTATTCATCATAAAAACGTACCGGCGTTCCGTTTATCCGGGCAACCTGATCTTTAGGCTGCAATCCTTTGCCGCTGTTAATAGAGGTGTCAGGAATTTCCCTGATGATGAAAGGCACTCTCGGGTATAAAAAATAACCCCTTTCCTTTCGTTTGATCAGCTTGCCTATAAAATCTGTTTTAACAGTGAACGAATCCACCTGGTTGTTGCGCAGTACCTTCACCTTGCCGCCAAAAATCACTTCTTTGAAAATATCTTCATACCGCTCCGGTTCCACGTCATTAACCGAAATGATCTTGTCGCCGTTTCTGAACCCAATGTCCATGGCAAGGGAATCCATACACCAGATTCCGTCTGTCATGTTTTTATTGGGCAGGTATTTCTCGCCCCAGGTATACAATATCGCCGAGTAAATCAGGAATCCCAGTACCAGGTTTACAATAACACCCCCCAGCATGATGAGCAGGCGCTGTCCTGTGGGTTTCGACCTGAATTCCCACGGCTGCGCGGGCTGTTTCATCTGCTCCTTGTCCATCGACTCGTCAATCATACCCGAGATTTTCACATAACCACCCAGCGGAAGCCAGCCGATGCCATATTCCGTATCGCCCCGTTTCAGCTTGAAGAGTGAGAACCAGGGGTCAAAAAACAGGTAGAATTTCTCAATTCGTGTATTGAAAAGCCGGGCCAACAAAAAGTGCCCGAGTTCATGAAGAATAATCAGTATGGATAAACTCAGCAGAAACTGTCCGATCTGGATGACAACGCCCATGTATGTACTTTTTTATTGATTTCGTGCAAATATAGGGATAAAAATGCTATTGGCCGTTAGCTTTTGGCCGTTAGCTTTTGGCTCGTAAATCATTTCTCGCAGAATATTTCGCGCAGAATTTCTCGCAGATTGAAGAATTTCTCGCAGATTAAATCAGATTGAGCAGATTTCGCAGATTTTTTACCCGTCATACTTCGACAGGCTCAGTATGACAACGCCAGGCACACTGAGCTTGCCTGCAGGCAGGGAGGCACGACAGAAACGCGTCATTGCGAGCGCCAGCGAAGCAATCTTTTGTTAATTGCTTCGCAATATAGATTAACTTCGTTGAGCTCCGCTTCGCTCCGGTTGCCACGCTCCATTTCATTCCGCTCGCAATGACGGCTACTACACAAACTATACTGCCGCTGCTCTTGCAACTCCCTCCCGGCACCCCGTCGGGGAACGATCTTCCAAATCCATTCTGAAAGCTGATTAGAATATCAACCTGAAAATATTCCGGAGGCTCCCCAACGGGGTTTTCCATCGCCCTGCCACTGCTACTGCCACAGTTTGCTGAGCGAAGTCGAAGCATCCCTTCGCTGGGCGTAGTTTTCGTAACTACGCCCCACTGTCCCTGTCTTCTGTCTTGCCTCTTGGCCTTGCCTCTTGAATCTTAGATCTTGGATCTTTGATCTTGGTTCTACTCGTCCCTTGTCTCTCGTCCCTTGTCTCTCGTCCCTTGTCTTGCCTCTTGGCTC
>CAYTNC010000116.1:4797-7570 GCA_964438935.1 uncultured Bacteroidales bacterium | reverse complement strand
AACTTGTCGCCCATGTAAAAATCAAAATTTCTTCCTACCAGCAGCGAAGAATCCGCTGATTGATCGTCCCAAACAGAAAACGAAGTGCACGCTACCAGGTTGAGTCCCTGAAGTGCATGGCCTATATCATGTGCAGCATGGTAATTCAGCTGGCGCTGATAACCCGAGCCGATGAAATCGTATTCCGGATTGCAGGCAAGTGATGTTCCATAAATCTCTTCTTTATACTCATCAGGAATATGCCTGTCGAGGTTCCGGTTAAAAAAGGCAATGAAGTATTTCAACACCTTCAGGTAATTGTCAGAAGGTACAAGTTCACGGATCTGCTCAACAAAGGATGTTTCCTGGTAATACAAAAGCTCTTTGGAAAGCTGGCCGAATGCAACTCCGCGCTCAAACGGATCGCCCTCAATATAGGCCTCCCACAATCCACTCTCGCTTTTGCGGAGCCATGAGTTGCCATAGGTATAAACATTCGTATCCGGATTATCTCTTTTAATTTTTACTGCAACAGTATTATCAATGGCCGGGGGACGATCTATGGCAACCAGGGCAAAATAAATAACAAACCCAATCAGCAGAATAGCTGCCAAAAGCAATATCCAAAACAGCAGCCCTCTTTTTTTGTACTTATTAGTTGGCATGTCTCATTTTTTCAAGCAGGTGCGACAATCCGATTAATTCACCACAAGTAAGAATAGCGCTGATGGTAACTCCAATGACTCCGTGAATATTGATATTTTGTCCCGTAAGAAAAAGGTTGCGAACACTTGTCCGGGGGACAATGATGGTTTTCAGAGGGTTGTTGTAATCTTTCAAAATCCCGTAAATAGAACCCTTGGCAGTTCCGGTATAATCCCTGTAAGTAAGCGGTGTTGAAGTATAGTAATCCCGAATGGAATTCCGGATACCCGGAAAGTCACGCTCCAGGATGCCCAACAACTTTTCGGCCCGCTCCTGCTTAAATGCTTTGTATTGCTCACCTCGTTTCTCCACAGTTGTACCGGACCACTTTTTCACATCGTCCCATTTCATGTAGGTGTTCACGATGATGGTATCGGTATATTGAAGATCATTTGGGTTGGGCGATAAATGCAGCATATAACCTTTGGGCCAGTTCTCCGGGGTATAATTATCACCATCCCAAACATCCTTCGTATCAAAGTGATAATAATTGTTGTTGATATAGCGGAACGACTTTTCTTTCATTGCCAAATAAAGCGTAAAAATACCATAGGTATCCTCAAGGCTTTCAATTCTTTTCCGGTAAGCCGGCCTAAAGGGAGAATCCTCCATCAGTTCCAGCATCAGTTTGGGATGGATGTTGGATATAAAATTCCGGCCTTGAATTCTTTCATTTCCATTGATTTCAACTTCAGAAACCATATTGCCGTCAAAAAAGAATTTGGTCACCTCAGCTTTTTTAAGGATGGTTCCTCCATTGTCGGTTATTGATTTCTCAAGCAGATCGCTGATTTGCGATCCGCCGCCAACAAACCGGTAAGCACTCTCAATATACGATGAATGAATGATCATGGGAATATAAAGCGGGGTTTTGTCCTTCACACCGCAATACAAGGGCGAGGTCCCCAGTAGAACCCCCTTCAAAACAGGATTGGTGGTAATGGAATCCAGGTACGGATCAATCCCATGGCTGTAATAGTCCATATAATTGGAATTATTCCCTGTGAAGTCGCGCATGTTGTATAAATCCACCGCCCCTGAAATTTCCCTGAGCTTATCGGCATACTTGTTCAGCGCTTCACGTTCATTGGGAAACTGTGCAGCCAGGGTTTCAACAAAACGATCATAACCCATGGCATATTTGTACTCTTTTCCGGCAAAACGGATTATTTCATATCCCGTTTCATCCATTCTGTGAAGGTTGAGTTTTCCGGTAAGTCCAAAATACTTAAAAAACCGGTTAAGCGCCTGGCCTTCATCCATGGAGCCTATGTAATGCATTCCGGTATCAAAGATGCTGCCCTTTCTCTTGAAGGTTTGAAGGCACCCTCCCAACTGGTTATCTTTTTCAAGTATGCAAACTTTAAGTCCTTCTTTGCTGAGGATGTATCCGCATTGCAGTCCGGCCAATCCACTTCCGATTATTACCACATCATAACCCATACCCAATAATAAGAAACTTATTTAAATTTTTCAGGCTGCTTTTATTTTTCTTATAAGATAATTCGAATCTATTAATTCTCCGCAGGTTACCACTGCCGATGTGGTAACGCCCAGAATTCCGTGTACATTCAGGTTCTGACCGGTAAGAAAGAGATTGGAGATTTGTGTTCTCGGGGTTATTAGTGTTTCGAGAGGCCTGTTGAAGTCCTTCAGAACGCCATATGCCGAGCCGGCCCGTGTGCCTGTGTAATCGCGCCAGGTGAGCGGGGTTGAAGTATAGTATGCAGCAATATTGCTTCTGATACCCGGAAATTGTTTCTCTACAGCATCCAGCAAAATTTCGGCCTTGTTGTTTTTAAATTCCAGGTAATCCTCACCCCGGTCACCGGTATGTGTATGTTCCCACTTTTTTACTTCCGCATAGTCCATATAGGTAATCACCGAGGCGCTGTCGGCAAACCGGGCATCCTCAGCAGTGCAGGTATGCATCAGCAGGTAATTTTGCGGCCATTTTTCAGGATGATAATCCGATGCAACCCAAACATTGTTTTGGTTGAAATGATAAAAATTATGCCTTTTATACGGCACTGTTTCTTTTTTAAAAACCAGGTAAAGCGTAAACATCCCCATGGTGTTTTCCAGGTTT
>CAYTNC010000116.1:3635-4697 GCA_964438935.1 uncultured Bacteroidales bacterium | reverse complement strand
TGGGTAAAAAGCTGCGTTTTATTTTCGGCTCCCGAGTAGAGCATGCTGTTGCCTGCCAGTATGTTTTGCAGCCTGTTGCTGGATATAACGGATCTGATATAGTCGGCAGCACCGATATTCAGGTGTCGCTCGTTGATCATATTCGAAGGTTTCTCTGAAAACGAGTACATGGAAATCTCATCACATACCGCATTGATCTTTTCCAGGTAAGTTTTGAGCCCTTGCCTTTCAGCCGGGAAATCTTTTGCAAGCGTATCCAGGAAGTTTTCCTTGCCCATGGCAAAACGGTACCGGTTATCGGGAAAATCAATCACCTCAAAACCTGCAGCGTCGAGCCGCTGAAGTTTAAGCTTATCAAGCACCCCGAAATATCTGAAATACCGGTTGAGCACCTGGCCCTCATCGAGACTCTCAGTGTAATTCAGTCCGGTATTGAATATTGTTCCTTTTCTTCCAAATGTTTGCAGCGAGCCTCCGGCTTTGAAATTTTTCTCAACGATGCACACATTCATACCCTCCCTGCTCAGGATGTTTCCGCACAGCAGGCCGCCAAGTCCGCTTCCGATTATTACCACATCATAGTCTGCCATAATTCAGGAGGATCAGCGAATGTTCTGTATTGTGATGTTGGTTATAGATGAGTAGGTTTTCCGGTGAATGGAGTGATCTGCTTTTAAAGCTCACAACATCGGGAATACTCCGACATTGCAAAACAACAGATGCCAGCCACAAGGCAAAAGCTGAAGATGTATAATACTCGCCGCACAAATGCTTATAATATAGAAAACTGGCAGCGTCGGTAAAATATTGTTCCATCAGTTGGTGGTATATGCCATCACGCTCAGAATCCCCGTTCATTCCAAGCATAACCGTATCCAGGTCCTGCTTCCTCAATTGGCACTTTTCGAGGAATATGTCAGCCTCGTGCATAACTTCATTAATGTCACATGGTGTTGAAGTGAGAAATGTGTGAATTCCCGAAATACGCGCATCATTACCGTTGCCGGGTGCTTCATCTGATAGCATAAAGAAAGCTGAGCCTTCACCGGCAATAGTGCCCGG
>CAYTNC010000116.1:0-3535 GCA_964438935.1 uncultured Bacteroidales bacterium | reverse complement strand
CCAAAACCAAATGAATTCGACATGACATGCTTTAGCGGTCGCGATTCCATTGATGTTTGAGGTTGAAAAGACAATTCGGGCATGGGGGTGGTAAAATTCAAAGCCGGTAATACCAGGCCTCGCTTAAGCGCCAGGCATGAGAAAACAGCTTCAATGGCCCCGGCAGCTCCCAATGTGTGTCCGGTGAATGCCTTGGTGGAACTCACAGGCGGAACATGCGTACCAAAAACAGCATCAATAGCTTTGCCTTCTGACAGGTCGTTGATTTCGGTACCCGTTCCATGGGCATTGATGTAGCTGATGTCTTCAGGCTTAAGGGAGGCTGTTGCCAATGCCCTGTTCATGGCCATTATGGCCCCGGTTCCTTCAGCGGAAGAAGCTGTGGCATGATAGGCCTCATTAACATTGGCATACCCGGTTACTTCACAGATTATGTTTTCAGGTCTTGCTGTTTCTTCAGACTCAAGCACCAATACTGCAGCACCTTCGCCAATGGTCAGTCCGTTACGGTTCTTGTCGAAAGGCCTGCAACCTGTAGCAGAAAGAATTTCCAGGGCAAAGAAACCATTTAAGGTAAATTTTGTAAGAGAATCGGATCCGCCCACCAAAACACGCCGGAGTTGGCCGTTTTTAATAAGCCTGGCCCCCAGCATGATGGCATTGGCCGATGAAGAGCAGGCGGTGGAAATGGTGGTAACCTGGTGCCTGATGCCCAGGTGTGCGGCAACCTTTTCGGCACAATCGGCACTGTCGAATAAGCTGATCAGGTGCTTATACTGGTCGCTTTGCAGCAGCGATTTATAATATTGCTCATTCAGATCCATACCGCCTACCGTGGTTGCCAGAACGGCGCCGGTTTTTTTTTCTGCAGTTTCTATCCAGCCTGACGATTTAACAGCCTGGGATGCCGCAATCAAAGCCAGTAAAGTATTTCTTGAGTGGGGGTTGGATTGAATATCTATACCCGCCAATTGAGCCAGTTCCTGATTATCCAGCTTAACTTCAGCAACAGGTATGTCGGAATGAACGGAATCAAAAAGGCTCAGCCTTCCGATACCCGATTTCAGTAGTCTGAAAGAATCCAGGGTTTCTTCAGTACCGTTGCCTATTGCTGAAATAAGGCCTGCACCGGTAACAAAAACCCGAGGGCCCATTAACTTTGCTTATTTCGGTGATTGGTAATACACTCTGCCATTGCCCTTACATTGCGTAAAACGCTTCGTCTTTCTTTGGGATCTTCAATTTTAACTCCGTATTTCCTTTCCATCAACAGAATCAGTTCAAGGGCATCAATCGAATCGAGCCCCAAACCTTCTACAAAAAGGGGTGTGTCTGCATCAAAATCATCGGCAACTACGTCCTCAAGCGAAAGTGCTTCAATGATATCCTGTTTCAGTTGTTTGATTAATTCTTCCATGCTCATTCAAAAAGTACTTAATAATCAATATTTATTAGCCACCTGGTTTACAATTAGATAATGTATCAACCCTGCTTCAGCTAAAGCCGTGCAAGATATAAAAAGTATGGCAGAAAAAATAAATATGATTATCAGGTATCTGACTTATTTACTCCAACTACAAGCTAAGGTGATTTGTAGTTACTTTATGTCCATTGCCCAGAGGGCATATGGTATTGTAGATAGCCAAATATTATATTGCCCATTTACCGCGGAGCGGTTATGGTCTTATGCAATATGTTTCTTCTTCTTAATACCATAACCGCTCCGCGGTAAAGGATACATGTTCGATATAAATTTCTACAACACTATAACCGCTCTGCGGTATAAGGGTGATATGTGTTAAGTAGAAATTTCTACAAAGGTCACTGCGAGGCCTGCAATCCGCTTGCTTGCTGACTGCCTCATGGAACCCTGTTTAATCAAAAACCCTATTCTTTCCTTGCGCGGTCGGGTCCGTAATCGGGTTCCCATCCGGTTGGCTGTTCATCAGACCGGTTGACAATCACGGCCTGTATTTCCTGCAGCATACCTGACTTAATAGCAAAAAATTCGGCCACCAACCGGCTATGTGTAGTTGCCTCGCTCCTGCTGGCCATACCTTCCTTAATTCCAAAACGTACTATTGACAATACCACGCCACGTTCTTCGTCCACCACCGGGTAACGCCGATCCCATATATTGCGTTCCTTAAAAAAACCTGTGTCAAAACCTTTTGCGGTTGATTCATACTGGCCATCTTTAACCATGCCTGTGGTCTGCAGGCCATTTTCGTATCTTCTTGAATCAGGCAATAAACGGGCCGGACGGTATTCCGGTGTACCATTAGTCTGAAAGGCACGCCAGTAACTCTCTGCCGTACCTATTAAGTCGTAATAAGAATCGCGTTCCACTTCCCTGATAGAAAGAAGATATGATGGTGAAACGGCCTTCAGATTGTCAATATCCCAAATCCCGTCAGCTTCACCCTTATTGCATTTTATGGTCTCAATTTCAGTAATCCGGTTGCCCTGCACTTTCATGCGCAACATAACCATTGTTTTTGTTCCGTCGGAATTCACAATAACAGCTTCAGTGCCGGTATCTCCACGTCGCATGTTTACAATATCAAACCGGAAGGCAACACTTTCTGCGCTCTCCCAGAATGTCTGAGCAAGGGATTTAATATCACCGTTGATTGTAATTTTTACATCTTCCGCTAAAGGAACTGCAGAGGCATTGTTGTTGATCAGTGCTTTGAAATAGGTATCTATATAACCTGTTAACGTAACACGATCGTAACCATAGCAAGCCGGAAACGCAACAGTCAGCGCAAGCAGTAATAACAGCAATCGGATTATTTTCATGGCAATTCTTTTATGTGTTTATTAAAACGACTGTATAATAATTCTTCTTTAAATATAGAAAATTTAATTGAGTCTTCTCATGTCGCTTTTTATCAGATCTTCCAGGTCGTTCACCGGACGCTCAATGTCATTAAGTTATCTACCGATAGCCATCAATAGCCCTGGGCTTATGATTATCGGCCCTGCCTGTATGCTGGCAGGCAGGCATACAATGACGGCTCTTTCGTTCCAATCAATTATGATGCAACCACCCCAGCCTGATGTTCATCAGATCTTCCAGATCGTTCACCGGACGTTCAATATCATAGGGAATCGGCATGCGACTGTGCTGCTGGAAATAAAGCAGGCAGGCATCCTTCCAGATTTGTGCGTCCCTGTATTGGCGCCGGAGTTTCCTTTGCACCCCGGCAAAGCGCTGTGCATCCACATAGGGTTCTGCCCTGTCCCATATTTTCTGGAAATCACGAACTTCGAGCAGGCCATCCTCATAATGCCAGCAAAGTTCATCCCATAAAGTGCGCCCGCTTTTCATCTGATAGGTCCAGGGTAGCCGGTGAAACCACAATAAATACATTTCCGGACAGGTGGCAGGATCATCAAACTGTGAGGCTAGTGGTTCATGGTACTGGCTCACTGCGTCACTTCCTTTGCGGGTACGGTCAAATCCCACCTCTACTGTATCGGCACGGTGATAGTAATACGGGGTCCAGTCGGGGCGTACACCTTTGGGTGC
>CAYTNC010000115.1:1768-7591 GCA_964438935.1 uncultured Bacteroidales bacterium | reverse complement strand
AGCTGAAATCGAAAGGACGCGCCGGAACCCGATCTTATAAACTGGTCAGTGTGCTTTTTGCAGATTTTAAAGGTTTTTCCAGAATCAGCAAAACCCTTGATCCCAAGGACCTGGTTAACATCCTTGACTCCTACTTTGCAACTTTTGATGAGATCACCAGCAAGCACTATATCGAAAAAATAAAAACAATAGGCGATGCTTACATGTGCGCCGGAGGGCTGCCCCTGAGCAATAAAAGTAACCCCATTGATGCCGTTCTTGCCGGCCTTGAAATTCAGCATTACCTGAACACCCTCAACGATACCAAAGTCATCAATAACCTCCAGGTTTGGGAACTGAGAATCGGTATACACACAGGACCAGTTGTTGCCGGTGTGGTTGGGAAAAAGCGTTTTGCCTATGATATCTGGGGAGACACAGTAAATGTTGCCAGCCGTATGGAACAAAGCGGCCATGTGGGTATGGTTAATATATCAGGGGTTACCTATGAATACATAAAGGACTTTTTTGTATGTGACAACCGGGGAAAAATTGAAACTAAAAATCTGGGGAAAATTGACATGTACTTTGTAAACCGCATAAAACCGGAACTCTCTGCTGATAAATTCGGAATTCTACCCAATGAACTGATGATTAACCTGGTCAATAAATTATAGGGATTTTATCCTCCATTTCCGTTCATTCATACCCACATTCAGGTTGTTTGTAAAAAATATGAAACAGCAGGTGGAATAAACCGTATTCAGAGTGCCTGACAACCCCCTTAACTTCCCACAGGAATGGTACAATAGCTCTAATGGAACTTTCACACCTGAATCAAATAAACTTCAACGAACTCAGCTTCGAGAAGATAGACTGTATGATAGCTGCCTGCGGAACCCAACCCAGGTGTTATGATCTTGCCGAAAAACTTCATCCGGTTATTTCAAAGAAAATCCTGCTGACCGACAATAAGTCGTGTAACAGCATTTTCTATGAAAACTTCATTTCTTTTGGTTTCAGGAACTACTCCACACTGGAAAACGAACCTTTTGTAATCGGGAACATGCTGAAAGAAGTATGCCAGATAAACAAAACAAATGTGAATATACTGATCGATTACTCATGCATGCCCAAAAGATGGTATGCCATGATCATCGACTGTATTACAGGGCAATCTTATTCAGCTCAAAGAATCAACCTGTTTTTTTCGTATACCCCAAAAATATTTGAAAGAAATCAGGGCAAACCGGTAATTGATTATGTAGGTCCCATTTTGCTCAACAGGGATGTTCCGAAAGAAAAAAAGCCCGTTTCACTGATTGCTTCGCTCGATAACAGCAATTCCACCATGATGGAAGCAATACATACTGTTAACCCTCAAAAAATATTGGCCTTTATTCCACATTGCACGCACGATCCAGGGTACTCAAGTTTGGTAAAAGAAAACAACAAAAAACTTCTGGAACGCCTTGACACCAACAGCATCATCAATTATAATGCCGATTCACCTGAAGAAATCAATTCTCTGCTGACCTCTTATTGCCTCGACCAGAGAATAGCCTCTGAAGTGGTTATTGTTCCCCAGGGTCCCAAAACCTTTTCCATGATGTCCATGTTGCTCTCAGTGCGTTACCCCGACGTAAAACTTTGGGAAATTATCCTTAAAGAACACAAAACAGTATCGGGACATGGAACGCCTGCCGGAAATCCGGTATTGGTAAAGGTGTCTTTTGTGAATGATGATGATGAAGATGATCAGGACTGATCAAATGTGTTTCTATTCTGAATAAAGTTTTGTATATTTAGCATAGTAAGAACCATTTCCCGCTATGAAAAAGCTTGAATTAGCAGATTGGGATACTGTGCTGAAATGGTCATACAGCCTTGCAAGCAAATACGTCATTGAAAACCTGGTACCGGTTGGAGTGACGTCTGCCAGAAAATTTGATGCTTATAAACGTGCGAAAAAGCCGTTACCCCGCAAGTTCCCCCGGATTCCCGATGAATACTTCACCAGGAAAGGCTCCTGGAAGGGCTGGAGTGATTTTTTTGGCTACCCCGAGCACAAAAGATCGCGGTTTTACCTGAATTACAGAGATGCTTCCCGCGTTGCACGTGAAGCCGAAATTAAGAATTCCAAAGAATATATCGGTTGGAAAGACCGCCCGCCAAACCTCCCTTCCCGTCCTGAATATTTTTACAAGGAATGGACCGGATGGAAGGATTTCCTGGGCAAAAGCTACAAAGCACCTGATCCCAGGCATTACACTAAACTTAAAGTTGCTGATGTGCGCATCATCAAGCACCAGTTAAAAATGGGAATTCCCGGCTCCGTTCTGGCAAAATCCTTCAAAGTATCAGAAATGCAGATTAGCCGTATCAAACACGGCGAAAACTGGAACGATATTTAGAAAATCTTTTTGCTACAACAACCTGTCTGCTAAAAAATTGCTTTTCCTGTTTTTTCTTCGTAACTTGTATAGACTTACCTAAATTCCAACATTTTATGACTATCTATGTAGGTAACATCAGTTACACCTTAGGTGAAGATGAAATCAGGAACATCTTCGAAGTTATGGGAAGCGTTGATACGGTTAAACTCATCCGCGACAAGCGAACTGGCAAGTCAAAGGGCTATTGTTTCATTGAAATGCCAGACAAAAAAGAGTCCATGGAGGCCATTAATGCCCTTGATGGCAAAGATGTAGCCGGCAGAAATCTGCGGGTTATTAAAGCGCATTCCACCAAGAAGGTTCAGGAAGAGGTGGAGGGCTGAACACATAATTGTTACTCAAACCTTACAACCAGTCCCGCTTCCCAGCAGCGGCCGGGTTGTATGACTGATCCGGCATCCGTATACCGGACGTTGAGAACATTTGATATCCCAAAAAACACTTGTAGTTTAAGGGTATTGTAAATTATTTTCCCGTTAACAAGCCAAAAGGGTTTATTGTCAACTGAAAAGTAGCCTGAGTCGGGTTGAAATCCTATTGTTTCACCTTGCCTGTCCTGGTAACTGAGGTTCCATGACAGCGAAAGCGCATTTGTAAGATGCTGCCTGATTACTGTTGAGAATTTGTGTTTCAGGTTGTAATATTTTGAAACCGAATCAGGAAGCGCTTTTCGGGTATCAAGGTACATATAGTTTGCATTAATCATGGTAAAACCCGCTTTTCTCAGCCATCCATGCAGATACACAGTAAAATTAGAAGCAATACCCCATGTATTATGCCGGGTAAGATTAACCGGTCCAAACTTATTTATCTTGTACGACCACAACCAATCAGTCATCCCTCTGCCCGAAGTGAAGAACCCGGTGACAGTGCACTTAATATCTTCCATGCCTAACTTAATGCCGCCTTCAAGTGACATCATCGTATTGGGATCCAGATTCAGGTTACCCTGGTTAACCGGGTCAACATAAAACAGGTCGGTAAAAGTTGGTAAATGAAGTGCCCTGTTAACGCTTGAAAACAAGGTCAATTCTTCAGACACACTGTAACTGATATCCAGACCTGGAATAATAGCCGGGTGATCATCAAAACCGGAATTCCAGTTAACCATAATACCAGCTGTAACGCCCAATTTTCCAAGCTGAATATCTTCCTCGTGAAAAAGCCGGTAATTGGTGCGCCCATATTGTCGGGTATACCAGGTACTATCGGTTCCCTTCACCCGCCTTGGACGGATACTTTCTATACCAATATTGTTGCTGTATATGTGCTCATACCTTATGTCAATTCCGGTCCATACAGCATAGGCCTTTTTGCTGTAGCTGACAGTGCACTGGCCGCCAAATACATCTGTGAGGTGATAATTTTCATAGAACGCAGGATTATTGCGAATTAACAAAAAATGATCTTTTTTTCGGCGCCAGTGAACCTGAGGCGTAATCTTCCACTTATTTCCAGTTGAGAATTTCAAACTACCGAAATACAGTTCGGTCTTCTCAAATTGATCCGGAAACCTGGGAGAATAAAACCCGCCTGCGCCAAATGATTTCAGTTGCATCCCACCCTGCATGTCAACTGATTTAGATTTTTGCTGAATATTTCCTCTGTAATACAAATTATTGATCCGGTAATCTGTATTGTAAGCATAGCCATCAGACTCAGAACTGCTTATTGCCAGGTGATTATTCCATAATCCCGTCGGAAAGCCCGTGTAAATAATTTGTCGGTCAGAGCCATACCTTCCCAGGGTTTTTGAAGCATATAAACTTTTGCTGTTTCCAAGGCGGGTAATGATGTTGATTGCCCCGGTAAATGCACCTGTACCCAACACCCTGGCAGCGGAACCCTCAAGAATCTCAATTTTTTCAACTACTCCCATATCAACAGGAATATCCATTCCAAAATGCCCGGTTTGCGGATCATTCATACTTACTCCGTTAATCAGTATCAGGGCATGGTCATACGAGCCACCCCGGATGTTCACGTCAGCCTGCACTCCGGCTGCTCCGCGCTGACGGATGTCTACATTGGATGCAAATTTAAGAAGTTCCTCAATGCTTTGAATTCCCGATTGCTCAATCTCCTCTCGCTGAATGATGGTAACCAGGCGTGATACTTCCGAAAAAACAGCCTGGCTTCTCCTGCCTGTCACCTCAACTTCCTCAATCTCATGAAGATCAGTTTTAAAGACAGAGGTATCCGATTGCCCCATCATCAGTGGTGCTTTATTCACCAGGGAATAGGCCAGGCAAAGTACCCCTATTTTAACTACCCTGGAAAGACTGGCCAAAAGGGAAAACTTATTCCTACTCCATTTCCTAAAGCAAATTGTACGGCTGAACTTCCCAGTATACTTCATGAATTATTTATTTGATGCCGGCAAAAATACAAACTAATCCCAACTTTTGTTGATGTCGCTTTCATTTCTGATAAAACGACTGAAAATATTCAGTTATTAACAAGAGTGATTTTTTCAACAGGTTTTAAACATGATGGCAGAAAATTTTCAACAGTTATAACACTGGATATGTATGTTTTAACAGATTGTGCTAATGGCAATTCCAGCGGTAGTTTCAGTCAATCGACAAGTTTTTAGTAACATACAACTTAAATTAATGAAAAAATATGATTATAGAATTAATTTATTTGCTATTTTTGTGCCGTTTAACAAATGTATCATTTACATCAAATTATTAAGAAAATGAAAAAAATAGCTTATTTGTTTGTTGCTTTTGCTTTCTTTGGTGTTATTGCCCTTAGTTCATGCAAATCCAAAACTACTGAACCTGCAGTTGAAGAAACCGTAGTTGAAGAAGTTATTGCTCCTGTTGTTGACTCAGCTGCTGCTATTGTTGACTCAGCTGCTGCTGTTATTGAGTAATCCTACTGATTACCAATTTCAAAGGGGAAGAAATTAAAGAAAAGTAAGCACCCTTCAGGTATTAACTACCACCTGGAGGGTGTTTTTTTTATGGGTATGAAATGCGTACGTGATAAATATTCTGTAACCGTTTCTTGAATACATCACGAATGGTGGTTAAATCTTTATAGGTAATTTGTGCATCATTATATTGTTCATCGGTCATCTGGAAAGTAATTACGGTATCAACCAATTTATCAATTGTTTCTGCGGTTATCTTTTTCAGGCTTCTGGAAGCTGCTTCAACTGAATCCGCCATCATCACAATAGCTGTTTCCTTCGACATGGGCTTGGGACCCGGATAGGAAAACTTCTTCATATCCACGTCTGCTTCGGGATATTTGCTCAGAAATGACTTATAAAAATATTGCACTATGGTAGTTCCGTGATGTGTACGGATGAAATCCACAATTGCCTCGGGAAGCTTGTTCCTGTGAGCCAGTTCAATTCCCTTTACAACATGGTTAA
>CAYTNC010000115.1:0-1668 GCA_964438935.1 uncultured Bacteroidales bacterium | reverse complement strand
GCCAGATTGGCAACCTGGAGGGAGTGCTGGAAAGTACCCGGGGCCAGCTCTGCCAGCTTTCTTAACAAAGGCTGGTTGGTATCTGAAAGTTCCATCAGCGTGGCATCTGAAATGAATCCAAATACCTTTTCAAACATGTAAATTAGAGGATATGACATGAGTATCAGCAGTCCGTTGATGCCAAACCAACTGAAATATCTGAAATCAATTTGTGAAAGACTTCCTTCCTGAACCATGCCAATACCTATATATATTACAGAATAAGCCAGTATAACCGCTACAGAGGTCACAATAAGCTTTGAACGTCTGTATGCATCTGTAAGACTAATTATAGCCACCATTCCCGCTACAACATTCAGAAAAACAAACTCAAACCCATTGGGAACAAAAAAGCCAATCAGCATTACTGTGATGACATGGATAAACAAAGCGAGGCGGGAATCATAAAAGGTCTTTAATACAATGGGCAGGATGGCAAAAGGCAGCAGGTATACGCTAACCAAATTGAATTTCAATGAAGTACTCGCAACCAGGATCATCAGGATCACAATGAGCAGGATGAACAGAACCCGAACATTGCTTTCCAGTACTTCTTTACGGAAACTTTTCAGGAACATGTAAATAAGCAACATGGAGGAAAGCACCAGAAGGAATTTCCCAACAATTACTACAAGCCGCTCCGCAGAGCCCAGGTTTCTTTCGTATTCGCTCCTGAGCGATTCCAGCACCATATATTTATCATTGCTGATGTACTCACCCTTTGAGATGATCCCCTGCCCTTCCTGAATCAAACCTCTTGTTAGTGAAATGCTGTTTATCAGGCTCTTTCTGATATTAACCGATTTTACATCATCATAAAAAACATTGATTGACAAATAGTTATTTAACTCAAAATCCTGGAAAAACCGGTCGTATTTTCGTACAGGCAGATTGCCTTTTTTTGGAATACTGCTGTTCAACCGTTCCATGGCATGTTCGTATGCCGATTTTGGTGTATACAGCTCAGCAACCGGCATGTTACCGGCAACATTTCCCCGTATAACGGTTACTTCATTAAAAGGAATCTTACCGTTTACTTCTATCGGAGCAAGATCCACTATTCCTTTGCGATAGATGTCTCTTATAATATTTACCAGAAATGTACGGTACTCTTTTTCCAGCAGCCGGTTAACCAGAAATTGCCTGTCATTCCGGTACACATCCCGCGATGGTATCTTGAGTTTTGAAATGGAATACTCCACCCACCTGGCGCTGAAGTCTTCTTCCAGTTCCTCAACACGCTGTGCGGAAATCTGTGAATCGTAATTAAAAATAGGACGGAACCCGTGAAGTACTGAGTCCCTTTCATGGTTGATCTCTGCCTGTGATTTGTAAACCGGAAATGTAAAAGGCGAGGTCAGGTCCTCATGTTTCCAGAAGCCTCCCTTCTGGTACTCATACATGAATTTACCCTCCTGAGGCAACAGGTAAATGATCAGTACCGAGGTGCTTACAAATGCCAGAAGGATAAGTATGGTGCGGAAATGATTGCGGATATGTTGCAGCAATTTCTTCATATTTGGGATAATAACAGTACTATGTACCTGAGTGACGATGTGTTTTTATTGATATCGACAACAAATTAATAAAAATAATCCTTTCACAATCAATAAACAACAAATCTTTGTT
>CAYTNC010000114.1:0-7593 GCA_964438935.1 uncultured Bacteroidales bacterium | reverse complement strand
ATCATGGTAAATAAACATCTTACAACTTATAACATCTTCATTATTAACGATAAATAAGCATTAGCTTGACGACTATGCCTCCAGAGGGGGATAAAACATTTTCAAAACTCAGCTCAAATTACCAAATCATATTCCCATCATAAAAACCGGAACAAATTCTTAATTTTGGCGTTATTATTGTAGTAAAAAAATGACAATACATCTTATGAAAAAATTAGCCATACTTATATTCGTTTTTGCTTTAAGCATTCCTGTGTTTTCGCAAACATCCGTGAAATGGTACACCATTGAAGAGGCTTTTGAGCTTACAAAAAAAGAGCCCCGCAAAATAATGGTTGATGTGTATACCGATTGGTGCGGTTGGTGCAAGGTAATGGACAAGAAAACATTCAGCAACGAGATTATAGCCGAATACCTGAATAAAAAATTCTATTCAGTAAAACTCAATGCCGAACAAAAGGCCGACATTTCCCTGAATGGCAAGGTTTATAAATATGTAGCCAGTGGAACAAAGGGTTATCATCAACTGGCCTACCAGTTGTTGAATGGTCAGATGGGTTACCCCTCAGTGGTTTTTCTGGATGAGAAAACCAACATGATCCAGCCTTTGCAGGGCTATGTTGAGGCAAAACCCTTTGACGTGATTGTTAACTTTATAGGCGACGATGCTTATAAGACTACAAAATGGGAGGATTTCCAAACAACTTACGTTTCAACCGTTCAATAAACGGGTAGCCGGTAACCATTTCGGAATTTTTCATTTCTGAAGATATACCGGAACCATGGCGCCCCATTGAAATACGGGCACAAGTGCATCAGCCCATACCTGTTCACCGGCAGTGAGTTTTATATTAACCTGGTCGGCAATTCTGTAGTAAATCACATTCTGGGGTGGTTTTAAAGGAATATTGTACCGGTTCAAACCCTTGACCTTTTGAGCAGCACTCATTTCAAGCAGTACAGACAGGCCGGTTGCTTCCCTTGAATCCAGGAATCCGGAATCCGGAGAAAATCTGCAGATAATCCCCCTTTCAGTTTCTTTGTCTGCTACCGGAACATAATGAAAATCCTGTTGGACCTCTGTTCTGATTCTTTTACCAATAAACAGGGACAAGTATTCTTCTTCAATCCGGGCAAGTTCATTCAATGCTGCACTCATGGCCTCGCCTTCGGGCATGGCATCGTACTGGCCTGCAACCAGCTTAAACCGTCTTTTTTTCAGTTTGATAATAAAATTTGCGGCTTCTTCTGCCTTTTGCTCAATGGTTTTTTCTTTAAGTGCATTTCTCGATGCAGGCTTTGACACGTAAATTGTATCCGGCATCACCAAACTCACTTCAACATCTTTTTCAGCTTCAAAATTTCTTTTAACAGACAGGTCGGTGTAAAGAATTTCTCCGGCATTTTGCGGATAAGAATACAGGTTAACCATTTCTGCCGAAAATGAAGCAGGGGTAAGTAATAACTTGTTTTCCAACAACCGGTCCAGGTCGGGATAATCACCCGTATTGCCAATGCCCTGCAGCGAATAGATGAATTCAGGGTCAGCCTCGGTGTGAATATTCAGAGTGATATTTTTAATAGTCCACAGCTTTTCTGTTTTTTGCGGAGCATGCTGAATGCCAAGGTATTTTTCGGCAAATTTTGCATAAGGTCCCGGAATGATGCTCATTTCTTCTGCAGTTACTGAAACATCAAACACAGTAAGTGGCAACGAATAAATAAAAGAGCCAGGTTGCGGAGAACCGGTATCATTTACATTATTAACTGTAATATTACCCATAGAAGCGCACGATGCTATGAGCAGCATGCAACACAGATAGCTGATGTTTTTTTTAAGCAGTTTAATCATGACTCTCAATAATTTTATAAGCAATTCCAATTTTGTCAACTACATCTGAAGCAATGAGGGCCTGCTCTCCGTGTTCTGCTGCCGACAGGTCACCTGCAAGCCCATGGAGATAAGCCCCTGTTATGGCTGCTTCATCCGGAGCATATCCCTGCGCTAATAACGATAAAATCATACCCGTTAGTACATCACCACAACCGGCAGTAGCCATACCCGGATTTCCGGTACTGTTGAAATAGCATTTTCCATTGGGCAAAGAAACCGAAGTGTAGGCCCCTTTAAGCAGCACGATGACCTTGTATTTTCTTGAAAATTCAATTTGAAGTTTGTTTCGCATGCTGGCATCTGTCGATTTTCCTGCAAGTCGGTCGAATTCTCCGGGGTGTGGTGTAAGGATGGTGTTTTCTGGAATAGAACTCAGGAGACCGGGTCTTTGGGCCAGTATATTGAGTGCGTCAGCGTCAAGAACCAGAGGTCTTCCGGCTTTTTGAAGAAGTCCTTCAATTGCGGAAGCTGTTTCAGCTTTGGTTCCAATCCCCGGACCTGCGCCAACAGCTGAATATTTGTCGAGTGAAGGGCAGGTACTTATCCGCTCCCGGGAAGGGTCAATGCTGAAAATCGACTCGGGAACAGCTGCTTGCATAACCTGATAACCCCATTCGGGTACATGGGTGGTAAGCAATCCAACACCGCTTCGCAGGCATGATCGGGCAGCCAGAATAGCTGCCCCCATCATACCGTACTGACCGCTTATCAGCAGTGCGTGACCGTATGTGCCCTTATGTGAGAAGGTTTTTCGTTTCCGGTACCCGGCCACCACGTCTTCCCGGGTAACATAAAAGAAATCAGTTTTTTTTTCGTCAATGATACCCTGATGCAGGCCAATGGGGATAACAACCCATTTTCCGGTATACTCCTCATTTTCGGAATAAAAGAAAGCCCTTTTGGGAAACTGAAAAGTAAGTGTAACAGTTGCTTTAACAATACATTGGGGGTCATTTCCGATGTTTTCTTCTCCCATTAGCCCACTGGGTATATCAATGGAAATGGTTTTGCATCCGGCGGCATTGATGCATTTAATCAGGGAAGCAGCAAGTCCGGTCAGTGGCCTTGACAACCCCGATCCGAAAAGTGCATCAATGACAACCTCCCCGGTTGAAAGAATCGGAAAGTCAGCCTCATTGTTGATTTCAGCTATCGGAACCAGAGCCTCACCGGTGAGTCTCTGGCGGTTGATTTCTGCATCAGGAGCGATGTCTGAGCCTGAATTTAAGTGATAAAGCCTGATTGCATATCCTGCGCGGCTGGCCAATTGACGGGCTATTGCCCAGCCGTCGCCACCATTGTTACCCGGACCGGTGAATACAACAAAATGCTTTTCCGCTGGCAGGTTTTCCGCAATCCATGAAGTACAGCCAAGGGCTGCCCGCTCCATCAGGTCAACAGATGCAACCGGCTCATGATGAATTGTATATTGATCAATTTCCCGGATTTCACGGGTTTCAAAAATTTTCATAATAGCTATCCTCGATGCCCCGATTCATAACGTGTTCTTTGTACTCATAATGCAGCAGGTAGATAATTTTTCCTGCAGCATCATGATCCTCAATTACCCTAAGCTTTCCGTTATTGTAATATTTATATACTTTTTCGGCAATCAGGGGTTTATCTTTGCCAGAGTATAGGATACTTGTAAGCTGGCCATTTTCGGTATAACTGTAGTCTTCGGTATTCTGGAACAACTGGCCTGAGTTATCCTTTGCTGTATATTTAGCTTGCAACAGACGATTTTCAGGCGAATAAGAATAGGTCCTGTTATCCAATTTAAGAGCCGACTTCGCTGCTTTTTTGTATTTTTTGGATTCGGTAAATAAAAGGCCAGCAGTGTTATATGTGAAGCTTGTGATGATGCCGGTCTTTTTTCCGAATGTTTTTTTCTCCGCGATTATTTTATGGTCTGCGCCATAGGTCTTCATTGTCTTTTCCTTTGCAACCAGACTGCCCTGTTCAGGAACCAGTTTTGTTATAGTAATGGTGTCACCGGCCGGGTTGTATTCATATTTCATAATAAACTCAAGGCTGTCTTTTGAGCTGAAAGTCTCCTTGGTGAACAACCTGCCGTTCTTATAAAAGCAGCGCATATAGCTGGTGATTTGTCCAGTAATTTCGGAGTAGTTGATTTCCCGGAACAGCGTATCATCTTTAGTAAAGAATTGCTGGCTGATGACCATTTTCTTAATCGATTTGTTCGCGCTGTCCACCCAGTGCCGGCTAATCTGTATTATTTTCAAAGAATCAGCGGCCTGAATAGCTGAACTACTTATCATTGTAAAACAAATAAGCAACAGTATATTTTGAATCACTTTTTTATACATGCTTGAAATATTTTATTTAATCAGTTCAATAAAAGTCATTAATTCTTCTTACAATGGCGATTAATCAAAATATCTGCCGGTTGATACCCAAGCTCTTTGGCTTTTTGCAAATCCTCACATGCCTGACCCAATTGATTTAGATTTATTTCCGCAACGGCTCGCCCGTAATATACTTCAGGTCTCTTTACACCCAGTTCTATAGCTTTGTTATAGTCAGGTATCGATTCAGCATGTTGAAGCAGGTTGCCTTTTGACACGGCCCTGTTCATATATGCATCGGCATAGTCGGGTCTGAGGCTGATGGCTTTATCGAAATAAGGAATGGAAGCCTTAAAATCATTGGTCATGGAGCTGATAACACCCAGATTCAGGTAAGCGTCTGTATTTTCGGGTTCAATTTTTAACAATTCTTTGAGATCGCGCCGGGCATCATTGAATTTTTGCAGGTTGATATTTGCCAGGGCTTTGTTGTACAAGGATTTTTCTACCTTATGGTTTTTTTCAACCGACTTTTTGAAATCGGAAATTGCCTGTTGAAATTCGCCTCTTCTTGCATAGGTGCTACCCCGATAAAAAATGGCGTCTATATTTGCCGGATTTATTTTTAGAGCATTGTTGAAATCTGCCAGGGCTCCGTTCAGGTCGCTGATGTTCATTTTAAGCTGGCCGCGGTTGACATAGGCCTCTTCATTATTCAAATCAATACTTAAAAGTTGATCATAATCGGCAATGGCGCCTTTGAAATCCTCCAGAGCCGATTTGGCTTCAATACTCTTTAAATAACCCTCAATATTATCCTTGTCAAGTGCCAGTGCTTTTTTATAATCGGCCACCGAGCCCAGGTAATCCAGCATACCTGCCTTTACAATACCTCTTTGGTAGTATGCCCGGGCATAGAGTGAATCAAGTGAGATTACGCGGCTGAAATCATTAAGGGCCACTTCTTTTTTTTCAGTTTTAATATGAAGCAAACCACGATAATACCAGGCATCAGTTATAGTGCTATCCATATCCAAAGCAGACCCAACATGTTCCAAAGCCTGTTGAAAGCGCGAAAGGTGGTATTCCGCCTTACTCATTCCAAGAAGTGCGGTGGATGATTTGCCATTCCATTTATAGGCCTTATTAAAGCTGACCAGCGCTTCATCATACTGTTCATTATCCAGCAAGGTCATTCCTTCCTTTACTTTTTTTTCTGAAATTGATTTTCTCGATGCCCAGGTAATAATTGCAGCAAGAAAAATTAAGGCCATAATTGCCCCGATGATCAATTTATACTTTGTTCGCATAGCACCCTGTTTTTTAATATATGGTTAATATTATGAAAAAAAACTGAAATCATTCCGTAACCGGTGAAATTTTCAGTTCCCGGTTATCATTTTGTAATTCTTGGTTTCATTGAAATTTCATAATTTCATGTTGCCTGTAATCCATGATTGTGTTGTTTGCTAAATTATGAAAGAATCGTATCTTAGAGTTTTGGCAAACTATTAAACTATGTCAGATACAATCAATATCCTTTTTGTTGACGACTCGGTTGCCGATTATGATCTTGCCATTAATGAAATTCGAAAATCCGGGCTCGATTTCGTGAGCAAGTGTGTGAATAATACAAAGGATTTTATTAATGCTATCGAACAATTCAAACCGGATACCATCCTGTCTGACCATATTATGCCCCGTTTTAGCGGAAAGCAAGCATTGGCTATCAAGCAAGAGAGGTGTCCGGATGTCCCCTTCATTATTTTAACCGGTTCCTCTAATGAGGGAGAGGCCGTGGAACACATGATGGCCGGAGCAGATGATTACGTAATTAAGGAACATATTAAAAGACTTCCCCATGCCATTAAGGGTGCGCTTATTAGGGCCAAAGCCAAAGCAGAGGCCCGGGTTGCCGGTCAGGAAGTGGAGCGCAGGGAACTGCTGCTTCGAACCGCAGTCAACAACCTTCCATCTACTTTTACCGTTTACGATGCCCATGGAAAAATTGAATATATAAACGAGTATGGCCTGATGTTGGCCGATTTAGCCCTTGATCAGGCGGTGGGAAAGAGGGAAGAAGATATTTTTCCCGTGGAAATTACACAGCATTATCTGCCCGCATTGAAAAAGGCATTTGAAACCAAAGAACTTCAAATCACCGAGTGTATTATTCCTTATACCGAATTGCCCCGCTATGTAGCCTATTTTTTTGTTCCTGCATTGGATGAGAACGGCAATTTGTATAAGGTCATTGCAATTACCTATGACATAACGGAAAGAAAAATAGCAGAGGAAAAACTTCTTGTGGCCATGAAAAAAGCTGAAGAATATGGTCAGATTAAATCAGCTTTTCTTTCCAATATTTCTCATGAAATCAGAACGCCACTCAACGCCATCATGGGCTTCGCGCAAATGATCTCTAAAAATTACAATCATGATGTGCAGCTGATGACCTTCATGGATATCATCATGATCAGCAGCAATCAATTACTTGATATCATCAAGGAGATGCTTGAGATTTCTCAATTGATATCTGGTAAATCAACAATGACCATTACTGAGTTTTCTGTCACCGGATTGATTCATGAACTTTATGAATACTACCAAAAACAAGAGGAGCAAAAGATAAAACACCATATTGCTTTTGATCTTAACATGTCAAAAGTACCGGCCGGCAAAGACCTGATCAAAACCGACAGGGAAAAACTGGTACACATTATTAAAAACCTGATCAGCAATGCGTTTAAATTTACATACAGCGGCAGGATTGTTATTGGCTGTAAAAAAGAGTCACCTGATTCATGGCATTTTTATGTGAGCGACACCGGCATCGGTATTGAGAAAGACAAATTGGAATTTATTTTTGACACCTTTCGCCAGGGTGATGAATCCAACACCCGACAATTCGGAGGAGTGGGGTTGGGCCTTGCCATTTGCAGGGAAATGGTCAACCTGATGGGCGGCAGAATCTGGGTTGAGAGTGAAGTGAAAAAAGGCTCCGTATTTCATGTTGTTTTGCCTGTTAAATAGAGCTTATGTAAAATATCTTTTCTTATTTTTCCGCCCGGAATAAGTTCGTGCAGCACAATGAAAAATCAAACGTATATATCCGTAAAACCATTATTATGAAAACCATTCGATCAATATTTGTACTTGCCCTGGTGTTATTACTTTCATCAGGATGTGTGGTAAACGTTCAGGACTCCGTCAGAGGAGATGGAAATGTAGTCACCCAAAAACGTGAAGCTTCTGAATTCACGGGTATTAAAGTAGGCAGTGGTATTGACGTGTTTCTTACCCAGGGAGAAGTTCAAAGTATTGAAGTTGAGGCCGATGAAAATCTTCAGGAATGGATCCGGACCGAAGTGGAAGGCTCGGTGCTGCACA
>CAYTNC010000113.1:2922-7620 GCA_964438935.1 uncultured Bacteroidales bacterium | reverse complement strand
AGGCGCTTGAAACGAATAATGTCAATTTGGTGTTGAAATGGATTACGGATGAACAGGAACAGGAAATCATTCCTTTGTTCAATAAAACTTACAATTTAAAAAACGGTGATAAAGAAGTTTATGCCATTGTGGAAAAACATTTTTTTGAAACCCTCGTCCGCCTGCACCGCGAAACCGAAGGCGCTCCTTACACCGGATTAAAATCGGCCGGGACAACCAAACCAATTATTCAATTGACCGATAAAGCCCTTAAAGAAGGAAATGTGGATGATTTTTTGGCGAAATTGAATAGCCATATCGATAAGGTGATTCGCGAAAAATATCAAAAAGTAGCCGAACTCGATAAAGTAAAAGACAATTCAAAAGAGCAAGGCAGGGCATTTGTGAAAGCTTATGTTGATTACACACATACGGTTGAAGCGCTTCATGACCTATTGGAACACGGTGGCGGTCATGCAGGGCATCAATAAAAATAACATAAAAATAAAAGTATTTTGGATTGGGCGGAAATTTACTGATAACCTAAATCAACCTATATGAATAATTCAATCGGGGCCTCTGAAAAACAATCCTCATCCATTTGGTGGAGAAGGGGGTTATTTTTTATTCTTCTTGTAGAATTTGCTGTACTCATCTGGGTTACTACCGGTAGCTATTACAGAGATTCACAACCTCCAATCCCTGAAAAGGTTATAGACAATTCCGGTTTGATCGTATTTACAGGAAATGATATACAAGCAGGACAGGAAGTCTTCCTGCAAAAAGGGTTAATGAACAATGGAAGCATTTGGGGGCATGGGGCCTATTTAGGACCTGATTTTTCTGCACAATATTTACATAATCTTGTACTCGAGGTAAATAATTACATTTCGTTACAAAAATACAATTCTCCCTTTTCGGGTCTATCTCCTGAACAAAAGGAATCTCTTGTAGGATTAAGCGGCGGTTTATTAGCAGAAAATCATTACGACGCTGCAAATGGAAGTCTGCTTCTTTCTGAACCTGAAGTTAAATCTTTTAATGCCCAAATATCATATTGGAAGGATTATTTCCAAAATCCTTCTGCCAATCGGGGCTTACCCAATGCCTTGATAACCGACCCGCAAGAGCTAAGACAATTAACAGCTTTTTTTGCGTGGGCTGCATGGGCAAGCGTGACTAATTCGCCGGGTAAAAATTTTTCCTACACCAATAATTTTCCCTATGAACCGCTTATAGGCAATGGCCCTTCGAGTTCCACTATATTGTGGAGTGCTTTAAGCCTTATTACCCTGCTTGCAGGAACTGCTTTGATTCTCTTATTCTTTGGCCGTTTTAACTACCTGGGCTGGCATAGGACAAAAGATGACCTTCCACCCTTAATGGTACCGGGTAACGTAACCGCAATCGAACTTTCCTCCATTAAATTCTTCTTTGTGGCCATTCTTATTCTTTTATTTCAAACAATGGCAGGAGGAGCAATGGCTCATTACTTTGCTGAACCGGAAGGTTTTTTCGGCTTTGACCTGTCATCGATCCTGCCATCCAACGTTCTTCGATCGTGGCATTTGCAGTCAGCCATTCTTTGGATAGCAACTGCTTTTATTGGTGGTGGTATTTTTATTTCTTCCCTTCTGTCAAAGCGGGAACCTAAAGGACAAGTGGGTTTGATCAATTTCCTTTTTATCGCCCTGGCTATCCTGCTTGTTGGAAGCCTTTTTGGACAATATCTTGGAGTGAAGGGCTTGTTGAAAAATTTGTGGTTCTGGTTCGGGAACCAGGGATGGGAGTACCTCGAGATTGGCCGCGGATGGCAGGCCTTAATGGCAATAGGACTTATTTTATGGGCTTTTCTTCTTTACAGAATGGTACGACCTTCCAAAAAGGAACCTGAGGAAAGAGAATTGAAAATGCTCTTCTTGCTGGCCGCTTTGGCCATTCCGTTCTTCTATCTTCCTGCATTTTTCTTCGGTTCGTCTACCAATTTTTCAACCGTGGACACCTGGCGGTTTTGGATAATCCACCTGTGGGTAGAAGGCTTTTTTGAAGTGTTTGCAACCGTTATGGTAGCCATCATGTTTTATAAACTGGGTCTGGTAGCAAAGCAAACGGCAACACGGATTATTTATCTGGATGCTGTTTTGTTCCTGGGTGCCGGTATTTTAGGAACAGGACACCATTGGTACTGGAATGGCCAAACAGATGTTTCTATGGCGCTCTCTGCATCTTTTTCAGCTTTGGAAGTTGTACCCCTGATTCTGCTAACCCTTGAAGCATCCGGCTTTGTCAGGCTAATGCGCCACAGGACAAATGAAAAAGGAGAAGAAATCAATTTTCCTCATAAATGGACATTCTACTTTTTGATTGCAGTAGGGGTCTGGAATTTCATTGGTGCGGGAATTCTGGGTTTCTTAATTAATCTTCCGGTAATCAGCTATTATGAAACAGGTACAAACCTCACACCGAATCACGGGCATGCAGCCCTGATGGGTGTATTTGGGATGCTTGGGTTGGCTTTTCTGGTATTTGCCATCAGGCAGGTTTCCTCCTCTGAACATTGGAAACGAATTGAAAAATATGTAAAAATATCATTCTGGGGATTGAACATTGGCCTTGCCGGAATGGTCATACTACAGCTGTTTCCCAGTGGCGTGCTGCAGTTAGTTGATGTAATAAATAATGGTTACTGGCATGCACGTAGCCTTGAATTTTCGGGACAACAACATATCGTTAATATGGCATGGCTGAGATTGCCTGCCGATGCAATATTTATCGTTGGCGGGGTACTGCCACTGTTACTGGCGGTGGCTCTTACTTACTTTAACATACAAAAACCTCGTAGCTTAACTGACGGAAAAGAATAGCCGACAGCGGGCCGCCCCTGTTCCCTGTCCAGGAACCCGGTTCTCCAATCCCTCCCTATCCGTTATTAAAATACACTCCCCGGAATAACCATATCCGGTTTTTATTATATTTACTTCCGGGTAAGACGGTTGGATTATAGAAAGACGGGCTGCTTATTCTGAAGATTGGGCTTTAAGTGCAATTGACTTATTTGCTATTCACAGGTATTTTCTAAACTGATATACAAACTCTTAATTGATCATGAAAAACAAAATTATTACATTATTTGCCGGTTTACTTACAGTTGTGTTTTTTTCATTCGGAACAATGCGTACTGCGGGGAAAATTCATTCTATTGAATCTACGGATACTTCTGATGTTGCAACTGTTACATATGCAGGAAGTTCAACACTGAAAATCAATCTGTATAAAGTTAATGGCAAAGCAAGAAGCGAATACATCGAGAAATCACTTTTCTTCTCATATAGCAAGGTTGGAAGCCTTGGCTTTTCAGTTCAGGTACCTGTTGGAGAAAACACTTTTGAAATATTTGATACCAAACAAAAAGAATTTGTGAAATTGATCCTTAACCTGGAAAAGAAATCTTACCTGTGCGATTTTAAGGAAGGATATAAAGTGTATGAGTTGGACGATGCTAAAAACAAGAAAGAAATTCCTGTTCAGGTTGAAAAAGTAGCCTTATACGATGAAACAATTTATGACCAAACGGCTACATTACATGTAGATAAGCAGGAAAATATGCCCATGGTTTTTCGGATAAACGATTTTGCGCCTTCATCACCCGAAAATGGAATAATTGGTATGCTTAACGCATTTAATAAGGTGAACGCCATTTTTGACATCAAAATCCCCGAAGGAAAGAACAAGGTAGAGGTTGGTATTAATGGCAAATCAAACGGCTATTCCGGACAGAAATATTTCATAGTTCAAACATTGGAGTTTGATGCTGTTAAAGGCAAAACATATACTATAAAAGTAGAACAGAAAAAAATAGAAAAAAATATTGTGGTCTTAAGTGCACACATTGAGGAAAAATAAAACCCGGGACTGTCTTCTGGTCTTCAAAGTCTGCAAAGTCATGCAGTCGTGCAGTCTTATAGTCACACTGAGCCTGCAGGCAGGCAGGCCTGTCGAAGTGTTATGCTGAGCCCGTCGAAGCATGCGACTAACAACTAGCCCTAAATTCCAGTAGTCATACTTCGACAAGCTCAGCATGACCCGGATAGTAACACTAAGCCTGTCGAAGTGCGACTTACTGCCACTGCTACTCCTCACTTGTCTCTAACCTGGCTTTTAGCTTTTAGCTTTTAGCTTTGGTACACCGTTTGCGGTAATCATAAAAAAACAATCTGTTAAAATTCAATCACCATGCACAGGACACTGACCCTATTGTTGTTGTTAGCAGGCTTTTCCATGGCCTCTGCCCAGAAGGTATATTCGGTCAACTACCAAAATCAGGCGGATGTGAAGGTTTTTGTGGTGAAATATGAAAACCAGGCTGATCTGAAGGTTTTTAAGGTCAAATACGAAAACCAGGCCGGTGAGAACGACGGCAAATGGTTTTTCACCCAATATGAAAACCAGGCTGAAAAGACGATTTTCTTTGTTGATTATGAAAACCAGGCTGATTTAAAGATCTTCTTTGTGGAATACGAAAACCAAGCCGGGTGGAGGAATAAGGAGAAGGTGCATTTGATGTTTTGAGGACGGGTTGTGTGGCGGATTGTGGGGGGGTGTGTAGAGACGCGATTTATCGCGTCTCAGAACCCCGGTTAATGGAAATGCGATGAATTGAGACGCGATGAATTGAGACGCGATGAATTGAGACGCGATGAATTGAGACGCGATGAATCG
>CAYTNC010000113.1:0-2822 GCA_964438935.1 uncultured Bacteroidales bacterium | reverse complement strand
GAGACGCGATGAATTGAGACGCGATGAATTGAGACGCGATGAATCGCGTCTCTACGGAAAATCATTTAACGGAGAATCCTTATTCCATTTTTCGATGTTATGGAGGATGTAATCTCTCATGGCCACATATTCCTGGTAATTTCGAATTACACGATCATGAAAACGGGATTGCCAGGTGAAATCCGCGGCAATTTTCCTAATTTCAAATGAACAACGGCCTTTATACCAACGAATGACACGCGACAAATTTTCATAGATCATGGGGTTTTTAATGCCGGTTACCCCGCCGGTTGTGCTGGATTTTGATATGGTTTGTGGGGTGGATTGTAGTGGAGACGCGATTAATCGCGTCTCCACGGTTAATCGCGTCTTTTCGGATTGTTTATTACCGGATTTATTTATAATAATAATCCCATGCACGTGATTGGGCATGATGACGAATTCATCCAATTCAACAAACGGGAAATGGTTGGGAATGTCCAACCAATATTGCCGGGCAATGGCGCCCATTTCGGTGAATTGCATAATTTTGCGATTTTCTTCATTTAAAATCACATCCCCAAAATAATAAAGGCGGTGTTGTGTGCAAATGGTGACATAATATGCGGCATTGGAACCATAATCCCATTTTTGCCATCGCGATGAGGGTATGCGGTATTTGTTCCTGAATTTGTCCACGATAACAATGGTTTTTTGTAAACGGGTTTGTAGAGACGCGATGAATCGCGTCTCAAATTATCGCATTACAGAGACGCGATGAATCGCGTCTCAAATTATCGCATTACAGAGACGCGACGAATCGCGTCTCTACATTTCATCATCATCAAAAGGGTTATCCCAGGGAATGTCTTCATCGGGGTCTTTGTCGAAGGGTCCAACACCGGGAGGATTAAAAAGGCCCCAGCGATCAATGACGTAATTCCATTTATCAAAACCTGCCACCCAATCGATGAACAACAAACGGTATTCTTCTATCAGGTTTCGTACCATCAAATAATATTCTGCCTCCTTAAAGCCCAGCATCTTCAACGTATGGTAGCTGACCATCAGGTCGTGTGCAGCCCTGCGGATCAACGTGGCTGCTTCCATTTTGATGTCATACAGGCTGCCAGCCGTAGCGCCAACGACCTTAACACACAAGGTTGCCGAATCTTCCAACATTTGTGCCTTGATGAGCTGCAGTTCACCGTTATCCTCTGGGATCAGGTCGGTTATTTTTCTTACCAGGTCGTCTATTTCCCTGCCTTTTTTAAAGATCGGAAGGGATGTTGGTTCAATATCTTCGTATTCTTCGTCCATGGTTTGATGTTTGGGTGTTGAAATAAAAATAGGATTTTTTTTATTGATTCACCACCGTAGAGACGCGATTTATCGCGTCTCAAAATTATCGCGTCTCAAAATTATCGCGTCTCAAAATTATCGCGTCTCAAAATTATCGCGTCATTGCAGGTCCCAGGCCGGAGCCTGGGAGGATATATCCGGCGCAGACAACAAAATTGTCCTGATCTCGTATACAAAGCACCCGCCAGACACCTTTTGAATTTATCCACATCTATAAAATTTTCTGCTATGCAAGTTACTATACCTGCTAATTTTCAATTATTTAGTTCTATCATGTTTCATATGAGGTCGATCCTGGGTCTTTCTCTAGTTTTGCTCATGCTGATCTGTGTTCCCGCATACGCGGAGGATGGTAACCTGCTGGTTAACCCGGGAGCAGAAAGTGATTATACAGGATGGGTGAGATCAAATGGCGGTGATGGTTGGTCTACAACCTTTTCCACTCCCCATAGTGGATCCAGATGCTGGAGTTCATCATATGATCCGTGCAGACTCACCCAGACAATTGATCTTATTGCATTGGGCTATGATACCCTCATACTTGACTCAGCTCCTGTTATATCTTTCGGCAGTTATGTAAATACAAATGTGAATTCAAGCGGATACGTTACAATCCGTATTGAATTACTGAACGCGGCAAATGCAGTAATTAGAACAGGTTTTGCCGTCAATAACCAGGAAATGAATCATCATTACTGGCTGTTGAAATATTCCACGCTCTCAGGATATGGAACAGGATTGCGAAAAATCAGGTTTACCCTGGTGGGTGAAGGGACCAGATATTGGGGTGACCAGTATGGACCTTCTTTTGATGACGCCTTTGTTTACCTGCTCACACAAACCAAGGCAATAACCGATGATCCTACCTTGATTACACCCAGAGGTGCTACTTTCAACGGAGTTGTTTATCCCAATGACAAAACCTCCTCTGTGGCTTTTGAATATGGCACCAGCATAGCATTTGGCAGCAAAGTCATTCCCGCTCAAAGCCCGGTTTCCGGTTCTGCTCCTGTTGCAGTTAGCAATACGGTTGTATTAAAACCAGGCAAAACTTACTATTATCGATTGATATCTTATAATTCAAGTGATACCAGCCGGGGAGTAACCAGGACATTCAAAACGCCTGCTGTTATACTGACTCCTTCTGTTACTTCCCTGGCCATTGGCGATACTGCAGGTTGCAAAGCAACTGTAAACATCACATCCACTGTCTCGTGGAGTGCCGTCGTTGATGTTCCCTGGTTGTCGGTTTCTCAAACTTCAGGACCCGGAAATGCAAGCCTTACTTTAACAGTTGATGCCAATCCGACTGCCAGTCCCCGTATTGCTACCTTAACACTTAGGGGAGATACCCTGACCGACAGGATAATCACCGTAACTCAAAACAAGGGAGCCATCCATATCATTCCAACAACAATGACCATGGATTCTGATGCGGATACGTTATCACTAAAGGTAAGAACTATTTTTAAATGGGCCGC
>CAYTNC010000112.1:0-7622 GCA_964438935.1 uncultured Bacteroidales bacterium | reverse complement strand
CATCACACCGGGTTTCACCCGGCGCTATTCGTATTGAACCCCTTAACAGGGGTTTAGTGATTTTCACATCCTTTTTTTTCAACTCTTAATGCATTATTATAATAGTCTAATGGGGATGTTTTTTTCTGCCAGGTATTTTTTCAGCTGGGGTACAGTGATTTCGTTGAAATGAAAGATGCTGGCTGCCAGCCCGGCGTCGGCCTTACCTTTAGTAAACACTTCCACGAAATGATCCATATTTCCGGCACCGCCTGAGGCTATAACCGGAATGGAAAGTTCGTCAGACAGCCTGGCAAGTGCCTCACAGGCAAAACCATTTTTGGTTCCGTCGTGATTCATCGAGGTAAAGAGCAGTTCCCCGGCACCCCGGTCTTCCGCTTCCTTGGCCCAGGTAAATAGCTCCTTTTCGGTTGGTATTCTGCCACCGTTGATGTATGCAGTCCATTTCCCATTTTCTTCTTTTGCATCAATGGCGATTACTACAAACTGGCTACCGAAATTTTGAGCCATCTGGTTGATCAGATCGGGATTGCGGATGGCAGCGCTGTTCAGCGAAACCTTATCGGCTCCTGCCGCCAGCAGAGCTTCAATATCTTTAAGTTCACTAATGCCACCTCCTACGGTGAAGGGTATGTTCAGGTTTAAGGCAATGCGTTTAACCAGGTCCACAAAGGTTTTGCGGCCTTCATGTGTAGCTGTAATATCCAGGAACACGAGTTCGTCGGCACCCTGTTCGGCGTAGGCAGCGCCCATTTCAACAGGGTCGCCCACTTCACGGATGTTGACAAAGTTGATTCCTTTAACGGTTTGTCCGTTGCGAACATCGAGGCAGGGGATAATTCGTTTGGCAAGCATGGTAGAGATATTTTTAGTTTTGATTTTTTTGTGATTTGATAGTTAAATAAAAATGTTGATGAGTGTGCAATGTCCCCCTTTGGAGGGGGTAGGGGGAGGAAACAGCCCCCGAAGAGCTAAGCGTAGTTTAGCTTCGCTGAGCTCCCTACGGTCGGTTGCAACTACGCTCTTCTTATACGGTTTCAGAAATAAAATCTTTTAAATCGTCCAGCCTGATCTTCCCCTCATACAGCGCTTTGCCAATGATGGCACCAGCTACGCCGGCTTCATCAAGCCGGTGTATTTCCGCAACTGAGGAAACACCGCCGCTGGCAATGATCTGCATGGCCGGGAAATCTTTTACCATCTGGCTGTAGAGTTCCACCGAAGAGCCGCCCATCATACCGTCTTTGGCAATATCAGTGCACAACACCTGGTTCACCCCCATGGCACCATAATACTTCAGGAAATCATAGAGCCCTATTTCAGTTACATCCATCCAACCCGCCACTGCTATATGGCCATCTTTCACGTCTGCACCCAGAATAATCTTTGACGGGCCGTAGGCCTGCAACCACGATTGAAAAAGATCCCTGTCGGTAACCGCGATACTTCCGATTACAGCCAGCACGGCACCACAATCGAATGCAATCTGCAGATCCTTGTCGGTTTTAATACCGCCTCCGAAATCAACCACCAGGCTTGTTTTGGACGTAAGCCGTTCAAGTGTTTTATAATTAACCACATGCTTTGCTTTCGCGCCATCCAGATCAACTACGTGTAACCGTTTCAATCCATGATCTTCAAAGCGTTTTGCCGCATCCAGGGGGTCGTCCTCATACACCTTTTTCAGGCCGTAGTCGCCCTGCTCAAGCCGCACGCATTTACCCCCGATGATATCAATAGCCGGTATTATGGTTATCATAATTCAATGAAATTTTTAAGGATTAAGGCTCCGGGTTTCCCGCTTTTCTCCGGGTGAAACTGGGTGGCATAAAAGTTATCGCGATGCAGCGCTGCGCTGAAAGAAATGCCGTATTCACATTCGGCAATCGTATCATTACCGGTTGCTGCATAGTAACTATGAACGAAGTAGGTATACTGGTTTTCCAGATCCCCCAGGAACAATTTGCTACTGGTATTCCTGATATTGTTCCATCCCATATGCGGCACTTTCAGCCTGGTTTTTACTGAGGAATTCAGGGAGAATTTTTTTACCTGCTCGTCGAACACTCCGATACATTTTGTGTCTCCTTCTTCCGAGTGGCGGCACATCAGCTGAAGCCCGAGGCAGATACCCAAAACAGGCTGTTTCAAACCGGCAATCAGCTGGTCCAGTTTTTTTGCCCTGAGGTATTGCATGGTAGTACTGGCTTCTCCCACTCCGGGAAATATTACCTTGTCGGCCGACCGGATATAATCAAAATTGTCGGTGATCTCAGCTTTTATACCCAGCCGTTGCAGCGCATAGTCAACCGACATGATGTTTCCGGCATTGTATTTTATAATGGCAATTTTCATTTTGTTAGAGTCAAGAGCCAACAGCAGACTAATTAAAAACCACGGTACGGTTGTTATACACCAGGATCCTTCGGTGAATGTGCAAAAGAATAGCCCCTGAAAGCACCAGCTTTTCCACGTCCTTGCCTTTCATAATCAGCCTGTCGATTGAATCGCGGTGTGAAACCCTTACAATTCCCTGGTCGATGATCGGGCCTGCATCAAGTTCCGACGTCACGTAGTGGCTGGTTGCCCCTATGATCTTTACCCCTCTTTCATAAGCCGAATGATAGGGTTTTGCACCCGGGAATGCCGGAAGAAATGAATGGTGGATGTTGATGATCTCATTGGGGTATTGGTTGATAAAATTCTCACTGATGATCTGCATGTATCGCGCGAGTACCACAAAAGTCACGTTGTTTTTCTTAAGCAGTTCCAATTCCTTTTTTTCCTGTTCGGCTTTGTTTTGTTCATTGATTTCGAAATAATGGAAAGGAATTCCGAATTGTTTGGCCACCGGTTCCAGATCGCGGTGATTCCCTATGATCAATGGAATTTCCACATCCCATTCACCTGCATGAAAACGCGACAGGATATCATAAAGGCAGTGAGATAGTTTTGAAACAAAGATGACCATCCGGGGTTTGGGCTCGCTGAAATAGATTTTCCAGGACATGTTATACCGTGAGGCTATAAGCGTACTGAAAAAATCGGCAATTTTCTCCTTGGGTATCTGAAATCCCTCGAGTTCCCATTCGATCCGCATGTAGAAGGTTTTGTCGAGCCGGTCTACATGCTCATCCAGTGTGATGATGTTGCCGTTGTTGTCGTTGATGAATGCTGTCACCTGGGCCACAATGCCCTTGGCATCGGGGCAGTGCATCAGGATAATTGCTGAGTTTTTATTTCTTCTGGTCATGAATTTATAGTACGCCTTTAGTTGTAGGTAATGTGGAATCAAAGGCATTGCGCCTGATGGCCATTTTAAGTGCTTTGGCCAGCGCTTTAAAAATGGCCTCAATTTTATGGTGTTCATTGTCGCCTTCTGCCTTGATGTTGAGATTACACCGGGCAGCATCGGTAAACGATTTAAAAAAGTGCATGAACATTTCTGTGGGCATCTCACCTACTTTTTCCCTTTTAAAGTCGGCATCCCAAACGAGCCAGGGCCTGCCTCCGAAGTCGATCAATGCCTGTGCCATGCAATCGTCCATGGGTAAAGCAAATCCATACCGTTCCATGCCTCTTTTGTTTCCCACTGCTTTGTAAAAAGCTTCGCCAATAGCCAGTCCGGTGTCTTCAATGGTATGATGCTCATCTACATGAAGGTCGCCCTCCACCCTTACGGTCAGGTCGCAGCCCGAGTGACGGGCCAACTGGCTGATCATGTGGTCAAAAAAGCCCAGTCCTGTAGAAATTTCATATTTACCGGTACCGTCGAGGTTCAGTTCAACACTGATTTTTGTTTCTGCCGTGTTGCGTTCAACCTGTGCTGTACGTTCGGGAAGTGCGACAATCCGGTAAATTTCATTCCAGGTGCTTACAAAAAAAACACCGTTACCGGCATGGTTGTCCTGATTCAGTTTGTCTGCTGACACGGGTGAAAACAAGATGGCCTTTGTACCCAGGTTTTTTGCCAGTTCCACGTCGGTCTGGCGATCGCCAATAACAAACGAATTGGCCAGGTCATAATCGCCCTGCATGTATTTTTTCAGCAAACCGGTTTTGGGTTTTCTTGTAGGCGCATTTTCCTCGGGGAATGACCGGTCGATCAATATGTCGTTAAATACGATTTCTTCATTTTCAAAGGCCTTCAGCATCTTCTGCTGCACCAGGTTAAAGGCTGCTTCCGGATAACCTGCTGTTCCCAGTCCGTCCTGGTTTGAAACGATAACCAGTTCATAGTCGAGGTTTTTCCGGATGTGGTAAAGATTTCTGAAAACACCGGGAATGAATTCCAATTCTTCGAGCGTATCTACCTGGAAGTCGTTAGGTGGTTCCACAATCAGCGTACCATCACGGTCTATAAATAATACTTTCTTCATTATCAAATCATCAAATCATCAAATTATCAAATCATCAAATTAATACTGTTGCAGCGCCTGAACCAGCTCCCTGTTTTCCTCTCCGGAACCTACGGTAATTCTCAGAAATCCTTCGCACAATACCACCTTCGACCGGTCGCGCACAATAATTTTTTTATTAATGAGGTAATGAAAGACCTCCTGCGGGTTGTTAAACCGCACCATCAGAAAGTTGGCATCGCTGGGCAAGATGTGTTTGACCATGGGCAGTCGCGAAAGCTCCTTGCGCAGGTATTCACGCTGGTCAAGGATTTCCCTAATCCAGGTATCTTTTTTGCCGGTATTCGAAAGGCATTCAAGGGCTGTACGCTGGGTAAGCACATTGATGTTATACGGGTACTTGATGTGGCTGAGCACATCGATGATTTCCTTGCCCGCAAAGGCCATGCCCAGCCTGATCCCGGCCATCCCCCATGCTTTACTGAATGTCTGAAGAATTACCAGGTTTGGGTGGTTGCCCAGCTCACCGGCAAGGGTGCCAGCGCCTGAAAAGTCGATGTAGGCTTCGTCGATGATGACAAGCCCCGGGAAATTTTTTACCAGGTAAAGCAGATCGTCCTTCCTGAAACTGTTTGAGGTGGGGTTGTTGGGGGAGCAGAGAAAAAGGAGCTTGCTGTTTTTATCAACCTGTTTCAGCAGACCTTCCGTGTCGGGTTGGAAATCCTCGTTGAGCAGCACTTCGCGGAATTCAACCTGGTTGATGTCGGCACAAACCTTATACATGCCATACGTGGGTTTGATGCTGACAATATTGTCGATTCCCGGTTCGCAGAAGGCCCTGATCAGCAAATCAATGGCCTCATCGCTGCCGTTGCCCAGGAATATGCAATTTGCCGGAACATTTTTTATGCCTGAGATGGTTTTTTTGAGTTTCAGCTGATGCGGATCGGGATAGCGGTTCAGGGGTGTATTGAACGGATTTTCGTTGGCGTCCAGGAAAACGGCATCCTCTCCCTTGTATTCATCCCTGGCTGATGAGTAGGGTACCAGTGACCGGATGTTTTTTCTGATTAATAAATTTATGTCAAACATGGTAATCGTGTTTTATTCAATTCTCACAGCAACAGCATTTTTGTGTGCAGTTAGCGACTCTTCGGCTGCCATTCGCATAACAGCGGGACCGATAAGCCGGAGCCCCTCACGGGTGATGTGCTGAAAGGTGATTTTCCGTACGAAACTATCGAGATTTACACCGTTATAAGCCTTTGCATAACCGTTGGTAGGCAGTGTGTGGTTGGTGCCTGATGCATAGTCGCCTGCACTTTCAGGGGTGTAATGGCCCAGGAAAACCGATCCGGCATTGACCACTTTTGCAGCCAATATTTCGTAATTATCAGCAGCAATGATAAGGTGTTCGGGAGCATACTCATTCACCATCTCCATGATTTCGTCCATGGTTTTAAGCACTAAAATTTTGCTTGAGGCCAGCGCGCCTTCGGCTAACTCCTGTCGGGAAAGCAATTTCACCTGGCGTTCCACCTCACTCCGTACTTTTTCAGCCGTGTTTTCATTGTTGGTGAATAACAGCACCTGGCTGTCAACACCATGTTCGGCCTGGGACAGCAGGTCGGCTGCCATAAAAACAGGATCTGCAGTTTCATCAGCAATCACGGCAACCTCGGAAGGTCCGGCCGGCATGTCAATAGCCACATCTCCACGCGAAACAAGCTGTTTGGCTGCTGTGACATATTGGTTTCCGGGGCCGAAAATTTTATATACTTTGGGTACAGTAGCTGTTCCGTAAGCCATGGCTGCTATAGCCTGTGCGCCGCCAATTTTGAATACGGAGGTAACTCCGGTGACCTGAGCTGCATAAAGGACTGCCGGGTGAATTTTTCCGTTTTTTCCCGGGGGTGAACACAACACTATTTCGGAACAGCCTGCTATGCGCGCGGGAACTGCCAGCATGAGTACGGTCGAAAATAAGGGTGCTGTACCTCCGGGCACATATAAACCTACTTTTTGTATGGCCACAGCCTTTTGCCAGCAGGTAACACCTGTTGCAGTTTCAATAGGTTCTGCTTTGATCTGTTGCGTTTTGTGGAAGGTCCCGATGTTACTCACTGCAATTTCGATGGCCCGTTTCAGTTCATCATCTACGAGTTTTGAGGCTTCCAAAAATTCTTCAACACCAACCCGGAGATCCTGTAAATCGACCTTGTCGAACTTACGTGTATATTCTCTCAGCGCCTCATCACCGCGTTTTCTGACATCGTCAAGAACGGGTTGCACAATGGCATCTACAGAACGGTTATTCAGTACCGGTCGACTGAGAAGTTCGTCCCATTGGTCTTTTGATGGGTACCGGATAATATTCATGATGCAACGTTTAAACGATCATTTTTTCAATGGGTATAACCAGGATGCCCTGAGCACCGTATTCCTTAAGCTTTCCGATGATCTCCCAGAATTCATTTTCATTAACTACTGAATGTACCGAACTCCATCCTTTCTCATACAGGGGGAGCACTGTAGGGCTTTTGATACCCGGAAGCACCTGAACAATTTTCTCCAGGTTTTCATTGGGTGCGTTCAGCAGGATGTATTTGTTGCTTTTTGAACGCCTCACAGCCTGGAAACGGAACAACAGGTCGTTCAGTATTTTCTTCTTACTCTCGCTGAGTTCCGGTGAGGCTATAACTACAGCTTCGGAATTGGCCACTACCTCCACCTCTTTAAGCCGGTTGCTGATGAGCGTACTTCCGGTGCTTACGATATCAAAGATGGCATCGGCCAGCCCGATTCCCGGAGCAATTTCAACGGATCCACTGATTTCATGAATTTCTGCAGTAAGCTGATTTTTCTCCAGGAACTTCTTCAGAATGACAGGGTAGGAGGTGGCAATGCGCTTGTTGTTGAAATAGGCAACACCCGGGTAGGTGTCTGACTGCGGAATGGCCAGCGATAACCTGCATTTGGCAAAACCGAGCCGTTCCACAAGTTCCACTTTGCGGTCGCGTTCCATTACTTCATTTTCGCCAACAAGACCTATATCGGCCACGGAATCAGCTACATATTGCGGAATATCATCGTCACGAAGATAGAGGATCTCAACGGGGAAATTCTCGCCCAGGGATATCAGCTTTCTTTTGCTGTCCTGGTTGTGACGAACACCTGCTTCGCGGATCAGTTCCAGTGATTTTTCACTCAAACGGCCTTCTTTCTGTACGGCAACTTTTAATTTTTCCATGTGTTTTGGTAACA
>CAYTNC010000111.1:0-7719 GCA_964438935.1 uncultured Bacteroidales bacterium | reverse complement strand
TCCCAGTTGACTTCGTATCCGCGGTTCCACAGGAAATCTTTACTTACGGTGGAGTCGAGTAGAATATCCCTGTCGGTATATACATTTCTCAGTTTGGTTTCGTTGTACCTGCGGTCGAAATTGGTGCGGAACGCCAGCCTGCTGGGCAGCAACGACACATTAAAATCTTTGATGAAACGCAGGTAGGGCGATTTCATTTTGGCCTTCTTGAAGGGTGTTATACTTTTAGGCCGGGCACTGTAAATATAATTAAGGGCCAGTCCGTATTCGATGTTGTTGTTGCGTTCCACCTCGTAGTTGTGGGCCTCGGATTCGGAATAATCTGCGGTGACTGAGAAATTAGACGGCGAAAGCACCCGGAATTTTTCAAATTCCTGGTTCACCTTAACATTGGTGAGGTTGATGCTGCGGCGTTTGATCACATCCTGCGATATTTCTTTTAAGTCTTCTTTCTCTTTCTCCGATTCGGCGTTCCTGAGCGCGTCTTTCAGCATACGGTCGGGTTCTTGAGGAGAATATTCAGGGGTAACCGTAATATTGGAGAATCCCATATATAGAGGAACGGATACCTTTGCTTTTTCGGGCAGCAGTTTACCCAGTTCCAGGTTGGTAGAGATGTCAATCTGGTTGGTTTCTTCCTTGTTGCGGTCATCTACCTTCTGCTCAATGCTTCCGAATCCGGGTTTTGAAGTGCTGCCGGCAACGGACAGGGTTCCCAGGTCGGCCATGCGGATCTGGGCGCGTGCGTTGGCTGCCCATCCGCCTTTGTTGTTAAAATCGGTGAGCCGGAGCTCATTGAACCAGATTTCTCCTGATTTGGGCATTCCGTCGTTAGGCAGGTTATCGGCATCGCCTGCATTGCGCACCCCCAGCATTATGGTTCTCACATTGCTCAGGTTGGGAGTACCCCGTACCTTCATTATATTCTTTCCTTTTTGTTTCCGGAACACCTTTGATTTGTCAAACAGGTCGGGGCGTTCACCAATGGCCTTGTCGCGCGCTACCTTTAAATCAACAAATTCTTCAAGTACAATATCCATGAAGTTGCTGTCGGGCCATACAATGCGTCTGTCATTGTCGGAAAAATTTCCCGGAGGGGTAATTTTCAGGGGGACCTCATATTCATAGTAATTGTCGGTTTGGTCGGAGCCAAAACGGATAAAGGCCGTGAGATCATTATCGCCCAGGGTTTCATCAACCAGCGCTTCGGCATGAACAAACATTTTGAGTTTCTTATACTGTCGCAGGTCAATGCTCATGTTTTTATAAGCCACACGTGCGTCGCCGTCGGGCAGATCGTGAATTTTAAAAACCATTGACTGTTCATTCAGCTGTGCTATCTGGGGCTGACTGGGGTCGATAACGCGGTCGATGCCTGGGGGTAAAATGTAATTCACAGGCTCCTTGGCGACATTTTCTTCGATATTGACCGAGGTGATTTCAAAGGATCCCTTTGCAACCTGAGTGGTAACCGAGGGTCCACCTTCGGAGATATTTTCGGAATATTTTCTCCATTCGGAACGCACCAGGTGGAGTTCGGCGAACCGGAGGATGACGGGTTTTACGAAACCGGTGAGGTACATACGCATGAACCGGATTGATTTGAAATCTTCGATGTTGCCATATTTGCTCTCGAAATCATCAATGGGTATGCGAAACTGGTACCACCGTGCAACTTTCCCGTCAACTGTTTTTCCTTCTACACGGTCAGTTATATAGGGGTTGGTGAAATTCATCTGTCCCGGTTTAAGCGGAACGTGGTATTCATAATAGGCGTCGTTTTCGTTGAGTGTATTATCGCGGTTGATATCTTCGGTGTTGGGTGTTGTTGTGGCCGCCGCAAAGCTACCACCTGTTTTTTCTGTAGCCGGTGAGTTACCCTGGGGGTTATTGTAATTCAGGTAACGTGATATAACGCCAGCAGAGCTGTCGTCATAAGCGCTGTTGAGGAAGTAACTGAAATTGTCGTTAGAGGGATCTTCAATGGCCCTTTCGTAAGCAGGGGTACCGGGAGTGAGGGTGCCCAGCCAGGGGCTGAATTTGATCCGCTCTTCCTCGTCGTTGAGTCCGTCGAGACCCACATCCTGCATTTGACGGTTATCGGGGTCGGTATCGAAGGTATTCACCACCATGGGCACATCGGGAACCTTACCCCAGGCAGTGGAGGAATCAATTTTAACCGGGTTGTTGGCAGTGGGCAAGCCGTTTTCGAAAAACTTGCGGGAATCTTTCAGCACATCTTCCGATATTTCGCCCAGGTTGAAGTAGAGTTCGCCTCCGGGGTGATTGTCATCAAGAACAAAGGGATCCATGAGCCAGAACTCGATGTATTCGATGTTGGAAGTTTCAAAGTCGCTGGTCTGTATTTCTCTCATGATACCTCCCCAGCGGTTTTGCGGATTCGGAAGCTTGCCCTCGTCGGAAATAGCGGGATCAAAATTGTACGGACCCCTTTCCTGCGGAAAGTAAGAAAGGTTTAGCACCGAAAGGGTATTTTCAAAACCGGTTCCGCTTTCGCGGTTTTTAAAAATTTCTGTTTCCAGGATTTCACGGACGAAGTGACTTTCCTGTTCTGTCTGGCTGATGTTGTCGGGTGTGCGGCTGTCATTGCGGGTGAACAGCGGATCAATGGTATACCAGGCCAGCTTGGCGCGGTTGTAGCCGTACCTGAGGTCGTTCAGGGATCCGGAATAGGGAAATTTCCGCGGGGTGCTGGCGAGGGTCCACGACTGAACCGTTTTGAGTTCAACAGTTGTTTCGGTTCCTTCGAAATCGTCGATGTAGGCAACGCCGCCCTCGCCAATAACTTTGGCCTGCCCGGGAACCAAGTGGGCAAATTCGGCATCCAGTGCTATGGTGGAAATTTCTTTGGTTTCGATGAGCGGCAGCTTGTCGATCATTTTGGTCAGCAGGCGCGACTCGGTACGGTAATTGGTGTTCAGTCCCCATATGGTATTGGAGATGGGCTCGTCGCCCATATTGACTTTTTGGGTGAGCGGTCGTTCGGTAAGATTCATCACGGTGGCGCCCAGGTTGAAATTATCAGAAAACTTATATTCCATGTGGGTTCCCAGCAGCGTTTTTGTCTGCATGTTAAAGAGCATATTGTTCTCGAGTGACACAGAAAGGGGGGCCCCCGACTGAATCAGTCCCTGGTTGATAATTTTTACGCGTCCGAGTGTGTAATCCACGGTATAATCCTGACCTTCAACCAGTGCAATACCACCAGAAGAAACCTTCACCGAATTGGGGGGGATGTTCATTGCATTCAGCTGGATTTCGGAACCTGATGTTGCCTGGTAATTCCCGGCCAGGAAGAACTTGTTTTTACGCGACAGCTGCCGTGCCCTGGTTTGAGTTGAATCATACAACTCACTGAACACATATTTTTTGGCAATCTGATCGCGGGTTTTGTACAATTCTGTCCCCGGCTTTGCATTGCCAATAATGGTTTTCCTCAGGTCTTTTCCGAAGGGCTCTTTTTGCGTGAAGAAGATCCGGCCATCGCGGGAGGTGATGGTAGTTCCCTCGATGAAGTCGAACCGGCCATCGGGAACCGGTTCATTGCGCGAGTCGAGGTTATCCATTTTGAGTACCCGAAGCAGAATTTTCCTGTTAAAGGCGCTGTCGGCCTGGTTTTCCGCAATATAGTTAACCGGCACTCCGGTTTCATCCTTGCGGTAGAGCACATCGAGAATGAAGTCTCTGTTTGAAACCTGGTAAGCACCAATGGCATAAACGTTTTTCATCATGAGGTCCCAGGTGGGCGACTTGGGAGTCAGGCTGGTTCCCTTGATCAGTTTAACAAGAAGTGTGTTGGGGGCACTCACTCCGTCGGTGGACAATTCGCCCACCCGGTAGGTTTTGCCCTGGAAGGTGTAAACGTAAGCAACTGCAAGGATTTCATCGGAACGCAGGGATGAATTCAGCGAGATGTATCCGAGTTCTTTGTTTACCTTATATTCTGTTTCATTCAGCCTGCGTGCATTATCAATTTTCTCATAGTCTTTTCCGTAGTAAAACGAATAAGTCGATTCAAGAGGGGTGAGCGTTGCGGCAATTTGCCTGAAAGTTCTGATGTCGCTGTACTGGTTTAAAAATTTCACATAGAGTTCATTCAGATCGTTGCTTGCCGGGCCGTTTTTAACAGAAGCCGGCTGAATAAAACTTAGATTGCCATAAAAATTGGTATCTCCTTCGGGGCCATAACCTTCGGCCATATCTGTAAGGGCAAGTATATTGCGGGTGTCGGTGGTGTTGCTGGATTTATTGGTAACCCATACCTCAATCTGCTCAATGCGAACGCCTGAGTTCACATAGGGCAGTGTGGAAAGCCAGGAGTTGTAATTGTCTTCAAAAAAATGAGAAAGAAAGAAGTGCCTGTTGGCGTCGTATTCAGAGGCGTCTATTTCAAATTCGCTCACCTGGGCTCCACCTTTCACTTCAATAACCTGCGATTGGCTTTTTTGGTGGCTGATCACCGAACTCACGAATAATTTTCCGAATTGCAGATCGGTTTTCAGTCCGAACAAACTCTGGCTTCCGGTGATCAGGGTTCCCGGAACGGAAAAAGTAACATTTCCGGCTTCAATTTTTTTGATTATTTCATCTTCCTTACCGGTATATTCCAATTTGGTTTTGTTCTCGAAGTCAAATGATGCTTCGGTATTGTAATTGATGCCCAGTTGCATTTTGTCGCCGATGCTTCCGGTAACGTTCATCTGGATTTTCTCTTTGAAAATAAACGACGGGTTTCGCCTGTTCTTCTCGGAAAGGGATGGGTTGTCATTGCGCGACATGTTGTAGCCGAAGATCAGTTCGGCAGATCCCTGGGGGACAATATTGATCACGTCGGTGCCAAATACCTTATCGAAGGTTTCGCCCATTTTGAAGTTACCAAGGAGTGGTGACTGTTGCGGGGCAATCATTTCGCGCGATTTCTGGTGCCAGTAATTCTGAACCGAAGTTTCGCGTTCGTAATTCATGTATTCCTGCAACGACATGGATGAAGGCGGCCTGTAATTGAAACTGCCTATCTTTTCGGTGAACTCATACCTGCCGGAAATAGGGTTATACTGGATGGTTTGTTTTACGTTTTTGGGATTGCTGAGGAACAGCGGGGAACGAACCCCTGAGTTCGAAAAGGGATAGCGGTTTTTATCGCGGAACGGATAGCGCAGAGAGGAGTCGCCCTGAGCGGCACTGCGTGTTTGAGAAAATACAGCCACTGCTGATAAGGCAGCCAGGCAAAAAACCAAAACGAGGCGTTTGATTACACTGTTAAGCAGTTTAAAAATGATTATATGGTTAACAGGCGAATGGGTCAAATTCTTGCTACTTTAATGGGGTTATAGTTGTTTCAGGGCTCTTTTGATCAGGTCTTCCAGCGGAAGGTTTTTTTCAGCAAGGAGAATTTTGCTGATCACCTTGTCAGCTTCTCCTTTGTTGAATCCCAAAATCACCAAAGCAGATAACGCTTCATCTTTGAATCTATTGTCTTTTTCGGAGAATATTTCGCCTGGGACTTTTTCTTTGCTGATCTTATCGCGAAGATCGAGGATCACGCGCTGGGCAGTTTTGGTGCCAATGCCCTTGATGCTTTGCAGCAATGAGGTATTGTTGGTGAGTATAGCCTGCCGCAGGTCGTCAGGTGTCAGGGATGAAAGCATCATACGTGCTGTGTTGGACCCAATTCCTGATACGGTAAGCAACAAGCGGAACAGTTCACGTTCGTGTTTGGTGAAAAAACCATAAAGCAGGTGTGCATCCTCGCGCACCACCTGGTGAATAAACAAGCGGGCTTTGGAGAGCGGCTCAATTATGCCATAAGTAGTCAGTGAGATCTGGATGTTATACCCCACTCCTGCCACATCTATTACACAATAGGCCGGGTTTTTTTCAACCAGCGGTCCTTCGATGTATTCGTACATAAAACGGAATTTTATTGTAAGGATTCATGGTTGTCAGCAAGGTCGAGCGGATTTGCTGAAATCTGTTTGTATTGTTGCCTGTTGCGGAATATGTCGCAGGCCAGGTAAATTGCCTGGCGGAACGAATCGGGTGAAGCCTGGTTTTTTCCGGCCAGGTCATAGGCAGTTCCGTGAGCCGGAGAGGTACGAACAACAGGCAATCCGGCGGTGTAGTTAACCCCGCCTTCGGCTGTAAGCGCCTTAAAGGGTACAAGGCCCTGATCGTGATACATGGCCAGAATGGCATCATAAGCTTTGAATGATCCGGCGCCAAAAAACCCGTCAGCGGGGAATGGTCCGAATGCCAGAATTCCCTCTTCTTTTGCCGACTGAATGGCGGGGATGATTTCCCTGACTTCCTCGTCGCCAATCAATCCTTCATCGCCGGCATGCGGGTTCAGTCCAAGCACAGCAATTCTGGGCCTTCGGATGCTGAAATCGGTAAGCATGGATTTGTTCATAATCCTCAATTTGTTGAGGATCGTATCATGCACAATGTACTCGTTCACTTTGGCAAGGGGCACATGAGATGTAACCACGCCAATGCGCATCATCTCGCTCACCATCAGCATGAGCACGCCTTCGCTTTTAAAGTGGTCCTCAAAAAATTCGGTATGCCCGTTGAAGTTAAATTTCTCCGACCTGATATTTGCTTTGTTGATGGGTCCGGTAACCACAACATCAATTTTGCCTTCGGCAAGATCTCTGACGGCAGTTTCGAGAGCCTGAAGGGAGGCTTCACCGGCATAAGGGGTGGATTTTCCAAGTTCAACTCTTGCTGATTCGTCGAGGCAATTGATCAGGTTGGCTTTTTTACTAATCGCTTCATCGGCATTGCGAACAGCGTTGAAGCTGAAACCTTCCAGGTCAAGAGCTTTTCGGTGGTAGGCCGCCACTTTGGGGGATCCATATACAACAGGGGTACACAGGTCGAAAATGCGGTTATCAGCCAGCGCTTTCATAATTACCTCATAGCTGATGCTGTTGATGTCTCCCTGTGTGATACCCAGTATAATTTTATCGCCTTTCATGTTACAAGTTGGTTTTTTTAGTCGGCGATAAAGGTAGTAAAATTAGTAATGAGAATATATCCGTTAGCCATTAGCTATTAGCTGTTGGCCATTTGCCAAAAGCCAACAGCTAACGGCCAAAAGAACACAATGAAAACAACCCATATCACCCGCTGCATGCACGGCTATGCCATAAGCATAGCCGTGCATGCAGCGGAATTTACATGTTGATTTCCGCGATCCCCGGGCTGAAGCCCGGGGCTATTGAAGCGTTTCGGAAGCGGCAGGGGCAAAGGGAAAGCTCCGTAGGCCTGCCTGCCGGTAGGCAGGAGCGGCATTATGGTAGAAAATGTAGTATCATATCCTCCCCAAAAGCTCCGTAGGAGCGGCATTATGGTAAAAGAAGAGGTCAGCAGTAGTGGAAGTGAGTAGTTTTTTTTTGTATTTTTGCAAGAAAAATTCAGAATGGGATTTTTGAGAACCATACTCATTATCATTATTGTTTACTACGTAATCAGGCTGTTTACCCGTTATATATTGCCCGGTCTTTTTGTGGGTTACATGGACAAAAAGATGAATGAATTCTCAAAGCAGCAGATGAAGCAGCAGCAGCGACAGAACCAACAAGCGCAGCAGCGGGAAGGGGAGGTTACCATTGATTACAAACCCGGTGATTCACCGAAGAATAAGCCTTCGAAAGGGGATTATGTGGATTACGTGGAGGTGAAGGAGTAGCCGGT
>CAYTNC010000110.1:4024-7738 GCA_964438935.1 uncultured Bacteroidales bacterium | reverse complement strand
TAAGGTTCAGCACCGTTGCTTTGTCGGTTTCGGCTTCATAATTAATTTTAATCTCATTGGAATCAGTTAATGTATAGGTAACTTTCACATTCAGGTTGCCTGGGTAGCCTTCTTCCCCATCAGCGCTCACACGCGAAAGTGCAACTACCATAGAACCTTCGGTGGAGTACACCGTGTCAATACTGAAAAGTCTGCGGTGGAATCCTTCCGGTCCGCCATGCAATGTATTCACACCGTCATTGGCCGACAAGTTGTAGGTAGTGTCGTTTAAAGTGAATTTTGCCCCGCCAATTCGGTTACCATAACGGCCGATGGTACTTCCAAAAAACGGATGCCTTGAGCGGTATTGCGACAGGCTGTCGAAACCCAGCACCACATTCTCAACAACACCGGCCTTATCTGGGACTGCCACATAGGTAAGGATTGCCCCGTAATTGGTAACTTTTATCTGCATCCCGTTTTTGTTGGTCAGGGTGATCAGTTTGACAACCTGGTCGCCCGATCCTTCCCAAACCACATCAGTAATTGGAGCAACAGTTTCCGGTTTGGGTTTGCAGGCAACCAGTGCCAGTGCCAGCATAAAGGCACAAATCAGCATGTTTTTCATATCAATATAAAATTAGGTTATGTTAAATCTGTTTAATTCTGATGATGTTGAGAGAATACGGTTCAAACGGAATATTCAGCTTTTTCCCGTTCAGCCTGACTCCTGATTCTGCTGGCTGAATCAGCTGCGGCAGATCAATGGAATTGATGTTGGTCAGCTTGTTGCTTTTTAATACAATCCATTTTGCATCGGCCGATAGTTTTTTCCTGCTTTTCAGCACAATCTCAGGAGTTATGGGTTTGGCTGATGAATTCACAACTTTGAGAACAATCTCTTTGGAATTCCGGTCCCATACAGCTGAAGCATACAGTCCGTCCTTACCTGTGAGGGGCTTGTTTTCGCACAACATACTCAGCACATCTGTGCCCTTGTAATTGGAAAACAGTTTCTGCACATAATAATTGGCGGTTCCAAACGACTTCAGGTTGTCAAACCAGATCAGGTCGGGAGTCCATTGCCATCCCTCGGTATGTGCCAAAAGCGGAGCATAGGAACACATGGTAACCACATCGGCATTGCGCTCCAATCCGGTCATAAAAGCCGCCTCTGACAAGGCACATTCCCAGTTGTTCAGGTTATCGGGACTGGTAGTATTGACGCTTTGCGCTGCATATTCACCGGCAAATATTTTATGTCCGTTACGTTTGTAAGAGTCGTACCGGGTTGCATTTTTCAAGAACCAGGCAGGATCTTTGTAATAGTGTTCATCTACAACCTGGGGGACATATTGATCAAGTTTTGTCCAGGCAAAATCGAAAAGATCACCTTCTGCAAAAGGTCCGGCACTTAATATCAAAGTGATTTCAGGGTGTTTTTCACGTAAAACTTTCTCAAATTTTTCGAGTCGCTCAAAGTATTGAGGGCCCCATTGTTCGTTGCCAATGCCTAATAATTTCATATCAAACGGCTCGGGATGACCCATGTCTGACCTGAGTTTGCCCCATCTTGTATCGGGGCCTCCGTTGGCAAATTCAATCAGATCCAGAGCATCCTGGATGTAGGGGTCAAGTTCGCTAACCGGCACCACTTCAGCAGTGTTGAACTGGCATGCCATGCCACAGTTCAGAATGGGCAGTGGCTCTGCCCCGATATCCTCGGAAAGCAGAAAGTATTCATAGAAACCGAGACCGAACGACTGGAAATAATCGGGTGACGGGCGATGTTTGAATTCCGTATTCCAGCGGTTCACAATGAGATGCCTTTCTTCAACCGGGCCTACCGTTTTTTTCCACTCATAACGGGTATCCAGTTCCCTGCCCTCCACAATACAACCACCGGGAAATCTCAAAAACCCGGGTTTCAGATCAGCCAGCAACTGTACCAGGTCGGCACGCAATCCGCCCGGCCTGTTTTTCCATGTATCATGAGGGAAAAGAGAAATCATATCGACATCAGCCACGCCTTGGTTTTCAAACCAGATATTCAGGCGGGCATGAGCATCCGTTTTGGTTGCTATAAAATCAGTGGTATACTTTTTCCAATCGCCGCCTTGCAAGGTAATTGAGCTTTCGCCAATGGGTTTGCCAACGGCATCAACCAGTTCAACGCGTACTCTCATGGTACCACCTTCCGGAAGGGATGCAAGCATGGAGTAATGATATTGGTTACCTGCTTTGACGCCCATGCCCCGGAAACCTTTGTTCGACAAACAATAAGAAGGCATTTCAGCCGTGACAGCAATGCGTGCAAAGCGGGGATTTGCCTGGTTACTGAGTCCGCGATTCACAATCACGAGCGCTGATGAATCCTTTGAAAAAGCCTTTACACTCCATCCGGCACGGGGATTAAAGAATTCGAATGAACGGTTCATCACCAGTTCGGCATAAATGCCGCCATCGGCTGCCTGGTTGATATCTTCAAAGAAGAGTCCCCACATGGTGGGTTGAACTTCGGCTTTCGGATGGTCTACATCCACCACAACTGGTTGTGATTTCTGGCCCGACACATTCAGCGTCATCATCAGGAACATCAGCATTCCCGGTATATTCAAATGCATTCTAGTCATAAAAGTATTTTTTACTTTTAAAATTTAAATATAGTGCATTTATTCAAATGTACGATTTGTTGTTGATATTTATGTGAGGCAGGGTTAGTGAAAGTAGTGGCAGTGGCAGTAGCAGCCGGTGGAGATTGTAATCCCGGAGGGATTAAATGTTTATAGAATCGCTTCTAGTCAACGCTTATACGACTCCGGCCGGAGTCGTATACCATACCTCCATTTGCTTCTACAAACATCTGACTCCTCCGGAGTCATTGTAACAGCGGCAGCGGCAGTTCACGGTTACATGATATGCATGACACTACTAATAAGAAATATATTTAAGTATTATGATATTTTAACTATATTTATAGTATTTAAAAAATAAATGTAGTATATTTGCTCTGAAAAGCGCGAATCAATTATTCTTAATTTATGAAAGAGATTACCAAAGCACAGGAGGAACTATTAAAAGCACTATGGGAGATAAAAGAGGGTGCAGTTAGTGATGTACTTGACAGCCTGCCCGATCCCAAACCGGCTTACAACACTGTGGCCACTGTTATAAAAGTGCTGGAAAAAAAAGGATATGTTTCACATAAAACGTACGGCAAAACGCATGTATACTTCCCGGTGGTATCCAAAAAAGATTATGCCCGGCACATCTTGAAGGACACTTTTAAAAACCTCTTCAACAATTCGCTGAATCAAATGGTATCGGCCTTTGTAAAGAACAAGGAGGTTGACCTTTCCGAACTGGAGGAATTAAAGGAGATGCTCGAAAAAGAAATCAACGCAAAAAAGCGTTAAAATGGAAACTGCACGTTACATACTGCTTGTTGCGTTTTGCATAAGCTTGTTCTATGCAGCTTACCGGTTGGTTTTTAAAAAGGAGACCAACTTTCCGATGCTTAGGACATACCTGTTGGGGTCGGTTTTTCTTTCCCTGATACTACCCTTGATTACCCTGAAAATCGAAACCGGGTTAACTTTTACTCCTTCTCAGCTACAAAATACCCATGCATACACTGTTGCATCGGAAGGCCAATCCGAAGCCTTCCAGCAGCAACAAAAGACCCATGACTTACCGGCAATGATCAGCAGTTTGATGAACCGGCAAAACCTATTA
>CAYTNC010000110.1:0-3979 GCA_964438935.1 uncultured Bacteroidales bacterium | reverse complement strand
CAGATAACATTGCTGACCATTGCTTTTGGCAGATCTAAAAAAGTACGGCATAGCAATTACATACTGCTGTTCCATCACGGGTTCAAACATACTTTTTCATGCTTTCGTTGGATATTTGTTGACAGCGAATCAGCATCATCCAACGAATTAAGGCAAATCATCGCACATGAAAACATACATGTATCCCAGCATCATTCATTCGATAACACGCTGATGGAGCTGCTAACGGCCGTAATGTGGTTCAATCCGCTGATATGGAAAATGAAGCAGGAGATACAATTGGTGCATGAATACCTGGCAGACGAAGGCGTGCTCAATACCGGTGTTGACAGGCTTGTTTACCAGGCTTTGCTGATTAACCAGGTTGCAGAAGAAAGGCTCATCAGCCTCTCTTCGAGCTTTAATTATTCACTTATCAAAAAACGAATAGCCATGATGACAACAAGTAAAATCAACAAAAATACCAGGGTAAAATTGCTTACCTTAATGCCCCTCTCTGCAGCTTTATTTTTTATTATAGCCATTACAAACGGCACTCTTGCTGCAAAACCTGCCGTACACCAAAACCTGATTCAACCTTCGCCGGATCATGCTCTGAAATCAGGCCTGGCCTTGCCTGTGGAAGCAGCAGGTGACACCATAAAAAAGAAGATCGTTGTGAAAATGGTAAGTTCAAAAAATCCCAATGACACCATTGTTGAAGAATCCGAAGAAATTGTGGTTACAAACGACACGCTTGGGAGAAAATACGTCACCGTTGTTGAACATGGAAGTAAGGTACACCACTATGAAACCTGTTCCGATACAGGAAAGAATGTCCATAAAAAAACAGTGATTATCAACGCTGATGAAAAAGAAGATCAGAGCACAGCTGAAAATGACAAGTCCGGTTTGGAAGTCAAAACCATTGTTATTAAGAAAAGTGGTAATGAAAATCCAAACATACTGTATATCATTGACGGCGTTGAACAAAGTGGTAATGATGCGCTGCTCAAAACAAATCCGGATGAAATTCAATCCATTGAAGTCATCAGGGATGATCATGCAAAAAAATACACCGAAAAGAAAGTGGACGGCGTGATCATTATTACCACCAAAAGCGGTGAAAAAACGAAGGAGTGAAGAGAACTGCATACAGTTATCAATTAAACGACTCCGGCCGGAGTCGTTTAATTTACTAATATTCGCATCCAGAAACATATGACTCTTGCGGAGACATAGCAGTTGCACCAGCATGGGTAGTGACTGCTTCTGACATTAAAATATAGCATAAAAGACTGAAAGGACAAAAAAGACTGCAGGGTTTTGAAGATTTAGAAGACTAAATGAATATCGGACGTAGAATTTCATAACTTTAAAATCGGTACAGGAAATAAGTAACTTTTTCAACATCAACAAAAATGAGAATTATAGCTTTATCACTTAGTATTTTTTGCGTAGCCATTTCATTGAGCTGCTCCAAACAAACGATCATAGAAATACCGTTAACTCAAAAAGAAGGGTATGGCTATTTTCAATCCCATTTAGGCGGAATTTCACTTTATCCGGAAGATGAAAATAACTCCTGGAAAAAAACTTATCTGAAAGTATCTGGTGTACCTGAAAATTGGACAGAAATAAAATACGGTGATATTGAGATTGATATGTACCAATCTGTTTATCAAAATTACATACTTGGCAATATCTCACAAGAAACCTATGAAGAATTGAAAAAGTCATGGAATTGGGAACCAGATACCCTGATACTGTCAAAAGAACCCCTAAAAACAAAGATAGCATTCGCTTTTGGCAAGGATTCAGCAGGAACGGTAAGAATGATAGTTGATGCCAATAGCAATCTTAGTTTCAGCGATGATAAAAGTTTCATTCCTTACAATGTGCCACCTTTAGGCGATGCAAACCGAGATTCATTAGCACTAAACAATGCTGTTACTGTATCGTATGAGAGGTTAATCCACAACAAAAAGAAAGAAACAAGTGTTCCGCTTCTCATTGTTTACAGGAGCCAATTAAATATGTTCATGAGCAATTTTGTACAACATTCAGTTGCCAATTTTAATGGTTCAGAAATCGCAGTTTGTTCCGATATGTTCATTAATTTATCCTACGGAAACCCAAGCATTGCTCTGTTAAACGACAGCCTGAAAGAGGGGGATAAAATTGGTTTTGACAAACTGATCAACAAAAATGAATATATTGAAATTAAGGGAAAGCTTTATAAGAATCTTGGTGTTAATTTAAATAACAATACACTGGTTTTAGAAAAAATGAACCTTCCAAAGAGTGAATTAAATTCTACCCAAATCGGATTCAAAACGTTCCCTGTTGAAGGGAACGATTTTATTTCATCATCGCGCGTTTCATTGAATGAAATGCGCGGAAAATATGTATTGCTCGACTTTTGGGCTGTTTGGTGCGGCCCCTGCCGCATGGAAATTCCCAACCTGAAAGAGCTTTACAGAAAAACCAGCAGGGAGAAATTTGAGATTATTGGCATTGTCGGTGATAGTCCGGCCGATGCACTCCGTGAATTAATAGGGAATGATTCCATCATGTGGCCACAAATCGTTTCAAACGACTCCGTCAAAATAAAAGAATCCTTTGGAATTCACAGCTATCCGACATCCTTACTCTTGGATCCCGAAGGGATAATAATTGCAAAGGACTTAAGAGGAAAGGCACTGGAAGATGAAGTTCTTAGCCTGATAAAATAAACAAACACCTGCCGGTGAAGACTGAGTTGCAGCCTTCACCGGGCTTTACCAGCGGTTCATAAACACGTCATAATTTGAGCGTATAATTCAGTCGGCAGCGATTGTAATTCCAGAGGAATTATATGTTTATAGAACAGCATATAGTCGACACTAATACGACTCCGGCCGGAGTCGTATGTCATACCTCCATTTGTTTCTACAAACATCTGACTCCTCCGGAGTCATTGCAACAGCGGCAGGGGCAGCAGCAGCGGCAGGGGCAGCAGCAGTGGCAGTAGCAGTAGCAGCGGCAGTGGCAGCGGCAGCAGCAGGGGCAGCAGCAGGGGCAGTCGTGGTTCCTGGTTGTTTTTGGCAAAAAACCCGGTAAAAATTTGCTTATTATGTTATATATTTCTAACTTTATGTTAGATTTAATTAACTTAGCAACATGATAAGTAATATGCTGGCTCGTGTTCAACTTCACAGGGGTCAAAAATGAATAACCGGATTCGGGAACTCCGGGCGAAGCACAACCTTACCCAGGACGAATTGGCCAGAAAGGTAAATGTACGTAGAGAAACCATTGTCTTTCTGGAAAAGAACAAATACAATCCTTCTTTAAAACTGGCCTATGACATAGCACAAGTATTTGGCATAGCCATTGAGGAAGCATTTATTTTTGACTGATTTCTGATGTTTTCCAATACTTACCCTTCAAGGGTTTACAACCGCTTGAAAGGAATTACGAAAACTGATAATGGTAGCTGCTGCTGAACTCATAACTCATAGCTCGCAGCTCATAGCTCATAGCTCGCAGCTATAACAGACAGCCCTCACACGTTACTACCTTTTCCATTTTTAAACTATATTTGTATACGTTTGTTGAAAACATAAATGCCATATGGAAAAGAGAAAACTGGGAAATTCAGGAATTGAGGCATCTGCAGTCACATTCGGTGCATGGGCTATCGGTGGCTGGATGTGGGGTGGCGCAGATCGCAAAGATGCCGTTGATGCCATCAGGGCATCGTATGACCTTGGGGTTACATCCATTGATACCGCACCAGCTTATGGCCAGGGACTGAGCGAAGAAATTGTGGGTGAGGCCATACAGGGAACCCCAAGGGACAAAGTGCAGATTTTAACTAAGTATGGTTTGAGATGGGATGTGAAAAAGGGAGAATTCTTTTTCAAGAGTCAGGACAATTCCGGCAAGCCAATCGACATGTATAAGCTGGCTTCAAAAGAAAGCATCATGCAGGAATGTGAAGCCAGTTTGAAACGGC
>CAYTNC010000109.1:0-7818 GCA_964438935.1 uncultured Bacteroidales bacterium | reverse complement strand
TCTTTTGCCGAGGCATGCCCCATAAGCGATCTGCCGGTTAGCACGATGTCGGGACGAGCGTTGTATAATGCTTCATCAATGAGAAAATATTCCTGTTCCACGCCCAGGGTGGCAATTACCTTGGTCACGTCCTTGTCGAAATACTGGCAAACCTCCACGGCTGCTTTATCAACAGCATAAAGGGCTTTCAGCAGGGGAGTCTTGTTGTCGAGCGCTTCCCCGGTATAGGAAACGAATATGGTGGGTATGCTTAATGTGTTACCAATTATAAAAGCAGGCGACGACGGGTCCCATGCAGTGTAACCCCTGGCTTCAAAAGTGTTCCGGATGCCCCCGCTGGGAAAGCTTGAGGCGTCGGGCTCCTGCTGCGCAAGTAACTTTCCGGAGAACGACTCGATTACCTGGCCGTCATCGGTGAAATCAATAAAGGCATCGTGCTTTTCTGCAGTGCTTTCAGTCAGTGGCTGAAACCAGTGGGTATAATGAGTGGCGCCCATTTCAACAGCCCAGGCTTTCATGCCCGATGCAATCTGATCTGCAATCTTCCTGTCGATTTTTGCGCCCTGCTCAATGGCATCAAGTACATGGGCGTAGGCTTCATTCGACAGGTATTTTTTCATTTTTTTCTTGTCGAAAACATTACAGCCAAAATATTCCGAAACGGGTGCTTTGGGTTTTGAATAAGGCTTGATCTCTCTTTCAAAGGCGGAGGCTAGTGCCGAAAAACGAATTGCTGCCATATGGATTTATATTTATGATTATGACAGCAAAAATACAAAATTAATTTACATACCCCCTAAAAAAATGATAATATTTAAAAAAATATTAAAAAAATCAAGAAATACATTAAAAAAGTAGGGTGGTTATGAGAAAAAATATTTATAAATTCTGATTGGGCCTAAAAATGGATATCCATCAGCTTTATTATTTTGGTTTATTGCATTCGGAAAGCATGTGCAGATCAGGCTGATTGCATAGCCGTTAAAGTAAGCAATTTTTAAAATAGTTAAGTTGGCGGCCAGGCTCTGATCGTGGATTCAGGATCAGCAATACCTTTTATCCGGCTGTCAGGATGATTTTTTGAATCAGGGATTCTGCTCAATGGTAAGCTCGTTGGCTGCAATTACAAGCATGTCATACCATTCTTTCCCATATTTACGAGTGAGGGCTTCGCCTGTGAATTTGTAAACGGGATTATTTATCTGGCTGCCCAAATCAATGGCATCTTTACATATTTCCCACCGATCATAATTGACAGCATCAAAATCACGATACTTTTTTATTCTGATCGGATACAGGTGGCACGATACCGGTTTGCGAAAACTGATCAGACCGTCTTTGTATGCCTTTTCTATCGCACAGCAGGCAACACCGTTTTCAAAAACCACATAAGCGCATTCTTTTCCATTGTTCAGCGGGGTTACCGTGTCGTTTTCAAAATCAATAACAGAGGTGCCTTGTTCTTCAATGGTTTTTACAGATACTTCGCTCAGGTATGGCTTTATAACTGAAAAAATGTCCTTGAGAACTTCTGCCTCACCCGTTTCCAAAGGTGCTCCGGAATCACCGGTTACGCAACAGGCTCCTTTACATGCATCCAGATTACAGGTGAAGCACGCCCGGATTACATCCAAACTAATAATGGTGTTGTCTATCTGAAGCATATTGACTAAAATTGCTGCGAAGGTAATAAAATATGTGCTTGCTGTAATAGATTCTTAATCAGGCTTAATTATCTGTACCAACCAAAAACCAGAAATCACTGTCATCTTGTTTCATCATGCATAAAATTTTATATATTTGCGCCACTGTAAAAAATCAGATTTATAAACTAATACGAACCTAGAAATGCGTAATAAAGGAGCCGTTTGGACGTTGGCTATAGCGCTTGTACTTGTTTGTCTCTATCAACTTTCTTTCACCCTGGTTACTTACAAGGTGAAGAAGGACTCACAAGAATATGCACGTGATGCAAACAATATTGTCGACCTTAAGAAGGCCGATTATTACCTGGACTCGATAGCAGGTGAGCCTGTTTATAATTTCATGTGGCTTAAGAAATATACCTATCGTGAATGCCAGGAAAGAGAAATCAACCTTGGACTTGACCTTCAGGGCGGTATGAACGTTGTACTCGAAGTATCGGTTACCGACGTGATCCGCTCCATGGCCAATTACAGTAAGGATTCAACTTTTAACAAGGCCCTTGCTCTGGCAAAAAAGAACCAGGTTGGTTCCAATGAAAACTTTGTGGATTTGTTCGGTAAGGCTTTTGCAACCATTGATCCGAACGCACGTCTTTCGGCTTTGTTTTCCTCTCCTGAATTCCGTGAACGCATTACTTATAACACATCCAATGCCGACGTACTGAAAGTTGTGCGCGAGGAAGCTAATAAAGCCATCGCCAATTCCTTTCAAATCATCAGCACACGTATTGACCACTTTGGTGTTACATCGCCCAATGTACAGCGCCTGCAAAGCGGCGACCGTATTCTGGTTGAGCTGCCCGGTGTTTCCGAGAAAGACAGGGTAAGGAAACTTCTGCAGGGTGCAGCCCGTTTAGAGTTCTGGGAAACATATAACAATACCGATGTGGAAATTCGGAACGGTCTGCTGGCTTTGAACGACCTGGTTAAGATCATCAACAAATCAACTGTAAAGACTGCCTCTGCCATGCAGACCGGTTTATCGCAGGCAAATAATGCAACAACTGTAGCTGCTACAGGTGCTGCAACCGAAGCACAAAGCGGAAATGAACCGGGAACTCCTGCCTTGCTGCAACAATTAGCTGGAGACACCACTGCTTCCGCGGGAGACAGTCTGGCCGCCCCGGACGCATTTGGCCAGGATTATCCGCTGTTTTTGGTGCTAAGACCTTATGTTACCGAAAATGGCGAACTGATTCCCGGATCGGTATTCGGACAGGTACACTATAAAGATACAGCAAAGGTTAACCAGTATCTCAGACTGGGCATGCAACGCAATGTTTTCCCGCGCAACTTCAGGTATTTCTGGTCTGCCTCACCAATTGAAAACTATACCACCAAAAAACCTACCGATTTTTATTACATACACGCCATCAGGGTAACCAGTCGCGACGGCAGGGCACCTCTTACCGGTGACGCAGTCACACGTGCCGTTAATTCATACGACCAGAACACAGCAGAGGCTTATGTTTCCATGGAAATGAATTCCCAGGGAACGCAGGTTTGGGCACGACTTACCCGTGAAAATGTTGGAAAGGTTGTTGCCGTGGTAATGGATGATTATGTATACTCCTTCCCCCGGGTTAATGAAGAAATTCCTACTGGCAGTTCACAGATCACCGGGGTTAACGCCAAGGAGGCCGAAGACCTGGCAAACCTGCTGAAATCAGGTACCATGCCTGCTCCCTGTAAAATCATACAGGAAGAAGTTATAGGACCCTCGCTGGGTAAGGAATCCATCAAATCAGGTTTGAGTTCGCTGTTGATCTCTTTCATCCTGATCTTTAGCTTCATGATCTTCTATTACACACGCCGTGCCGGTTTGGTTGCTGACATTGCCTTGTTCCTGAACATGTTCTTCCTGATCGGTGTGCTGGCATCCATGGGTCTTGCCCTTACACTCCCCGGTATTGCCGGTATTGTGCTTACCATTGGTATGTCGGTTGATGCCAACGTGCTTATCTATGAGCGTATCCGTGAAGAACTTATGGCTGGTAAGGGCGTCCGAATAGCTATTGCCGATGGTTACAAAAATGCACTTTCTGCTATTATTGACGGCAACCTCACCACGCTGATTACCGGTATCATTCTTTTCGTGCTGGGTACCGGCCCGGTTAAAGGTTTTGCCACCACACTGGTTATTGGTATCATCACTTCAATGTTTGCAGCCATCTTTATCAGCCGGCTTATTTTTGAATTGATGCTTGACCGTTCTGTCAAACTTACATTCAGCACCAGATTGTCGGAAGGCGCATTCAAGAAGATCAATATCGACTACATCAAACACCGGAAGAAATTTTATATTATTTCGGGTATTATAGTTGTTATTGGCCTTGTTTCTTTGTTTACGCGCGGACTCGACGAGGGTGTTGACTTTTCCGGCGGCCGCAACTTCATTGTTCAATTCGATAAGCCGGTAAGCAACGTTGAAGTTGCCGACATGGTTGAGAAAGAACTGGGAATGAGACCTACAGTTATTACCTATGGTTCGGATGACAAGGTCAGAATTACCACCAAATATGGAGTGGATTCCGAAGATCCTGAAGTAGATTCAAAAATTGAACAACTCATATACAACGGGGTTAAACCCATACTTGGAAGTGACGTTTCGTTCAACCAGTTTAAAGATGTAAATGTACAGGGATTGCAACGCGTTGGTCCTACGATTGCGGCTGATATCAAGCGCAATTCATTTATTGCCTTATTTATCGCGTTGTTCTTCATGTTCCTTTATATCGGGATCAGGTTCCGTAACTGGAGCTTCGGTTTGGGGGCAATGGCCTCCCTGGCGCACGATGCTTTCTTTGTGATCGCCTTGTTCTCACTCTTCTATGGTATCCTGCCATTTTCATTGGAAATGGACCAAACCTTTATTGCGGCCATACTCACCATTGTAGGTTATTCAGTGAACGATACCGTGGTGATCTTCGACCGTATCAGGGAATATAAGGCACTACATCCAAAGATGGACTATGCCACATTGATGAATAAAGCCATCAACGACACCTTCTCACGAACCATTATTACCTCACTCACCGTGTTGATTACCGTGGCCATCATTTTCTTATACACGGGCGAAAGCGTAAGGGGATTTGCCTTTGCACTGCTGGTGGGTTTGTTCTCGGGTGTTTACTCAACCATCTTTATTGCCACCTCCCTGGTATACGATACCCGGAAGAATAAGGAAATTAAGAAGTAAGATTTCAAATTTGACTCAAAAAAACCCCGCAACAGCGGGGTTTTTTTGTTAATGCATTAATGTACCTTCTTTGAATAAAAATTGACAGGACGTTTCCTATATTTGCATTATAATATATGGTAATGGGATATATAATTCTGGCCCTTGGCGGAGGGGAAATATTGCTTGCCTTGTTGGCGTTCCTGTTGTTGTTTGGCTCCAACAAAATTCCGGAACTGGCAAAAGGTCTGGGAAAGGGGCTTCGTGAATTCAGGAAAGCCACCGATGATATCAAACGGGAAATACACGACAGTACAAACGGACTGACAAAAGATATCAACGAAAGTATTGGCGGTATCAAAAAGAACCTATCAGATATTACCAGTGATATTACAAAAGACATCAACGAAAGCACCAGTAATATCAAAAAAGATGTCAACGAAATAAACAGTAATCTGAATTCCTGAATCATAACCTGCATTGCCCGAAAACATGGCCATTATTGAAGCTGTAAATATCACCAAATCATTTGGCTCGCTGCAGGTCTTAAAAGGTGTGAGCGTATATATTCAAAAGGGGGAAATAGTTACCATTGTGGGCGCCAGTGGGGCAGGTAAAACTACGTTCCTGCAAATAGCGGGAACACTTATGAAACCGGAGGGCGGAAACTTAACTATTAACGGTACCGACATCAGTAAACTACGCGACAAAGAGCTTGCCCGGTTCAGAAACCGGCATATCGGTTTTGTATTTCAGTTTCATCACCTGTTACCCGAATTTACTGCACTTGAAAATGTATGTATACCGGCTTTTATTGCAGGCGTTTCCAGGCCCGATGCCATCAGCAGGGCAAAAGAAATAATTGATTTTCTGGGTCTGAGCCACCGGCTGGAACATAAGCCCAATGAACTGTCGGGGGGTGAACAACAACGGGTGGCTGTTGCCAGGGCTTTGATCAACAACCCCGATGTGATACTTGCGGATGAGCCTTCAGGTAATCTTGATTCAAACAACAAGAAAGAATTGCACGAGCTTTTTTTCACCCTTCGCAGCAAGTACAACCAAACATTCGTAATAGTAACCCATGACAATGACCTGGCAGGCATGAGCGATCGTACCATTACCATGCATGACGGGCTTTTGGTTCAATAATCCATATGCCGAAAGATAGATTTGATAATTTGATAATTTGAAGATTTGAAAATTTGGCAACCGGGAGATTTGAAGGCCTTTCTTGATTTGAAGGTAGAGCAATACAACCGTCCGGAATTCATTGAAACCGATCCCGTACAAATACCTCATAGGTTTACCTTGCCTCAGGATATTGAAATATCGGGTTTTATTACCGCCACGCTGGCATGGGGGCAACGAAAAACCATTATCAGCAAATCAGCGGAATTAATGCGTCTGATGGACAATCACCCCTATGATTTTTTACTGCATGCAGGAATAAAAGATTACGCCCGGTTTGAAGGCTTCTGCCACCGAACGTTCAATGCCACTGATACCCTGTATTTTTTGCATGCGCTGAAACATATCTACTTGAAACACGGCGGATTGCGGAAGGTATTCGAAACCGGGTTCTTGCCCCCCCACAATGCTGCCCTTGCCATTATATGCTTCAGACAAGCCTTTTTTGAGCTGGATCATCCGGCAAGAACCCGAAAGCATGTGCCTGATGTAATAAAAGGTGCTGCTGCCAAACGGCTGAATATGTTCCTACGGTGGATGGTGCGACGTGACAAAGGGGGTGTTGATTTCGGATTGTGGAAAAACATCAGTCCCGCCTGGCTGAAAATACCGCTTGACCTGCATACTGCAAAAACAGCACGCGAGCTTGAATTGCTGAAAAGAAAACAAAACGACTGGAAAGCAGTGTGTGAACTCACCGAAACCCTCAGTGAGTTTGACCCGGGTGACCCCGTGAAATACGATTTCGCCCTTTTCGGAATGAGTGCCACCCCGACGGGGTGGGGGTACCCCGTCGGGGTGGTATAACAAGTATCGGGTATGGCCAATCCTTATTTTGCATTCAAACAGTTTACGGTTTATCATGACCGGTGCGCCATGAAGGTGGGTACTGACGGGGTGTTACTGGGTGCCTGGGTGAACGTCGTGGGTGCTTCTAAGATGCTGGATGTGGGAGCCGGAACCGGACTAATTGCTCTGATGATGGCTCAAAGAAGTGAAGGTTTTATTCATGGTGTTGAGTTGGATGAAAACGCCTTCCTGCAAGCCGGAGAAAATGTGAAAAGGAGCCCGTGGGCAGACAGAATCACACTTTTTCACAACACCTTTCAGCAATTTGCGCGCGAAAGTACCGGGACCTATGACCTGGTTGTTTCAAACCCTCCCTATTTCCGAAATTCACTCAAACCACCTGCAAAGGGCAGGTCCCTGGCCCGGCATGACGACCACCTCAGTTATGAGAGCCTGCTTTTTTATACATCCGGAATATTATCTGACACCGGACGGCTTGCTGTCATTTTGCCTGCCAGTGGGTTTTCGGACTTTGAACAAATCGCCCGGTTTCAGGGCTTATATCCGCTGCGGTTAACCCGCGTGCGACCGCACCCCGGTAAAAACTATTCGCGTTACCTGGCTGAGTTTTCGAGAGATGCTAAAAGCAACTGTGTTTCCAACATACTTACTATTAAAGAGAAAGATAACGGTAACTATACCAGGGAATATATCGAATTGACCAGGGCATATTATCTAAATAACTGAGTATTGGCCTCACACTAATATCTTCCCTGGCAGTTCTGTTTTTTGGAATAAACTTAATTGGGAGAGGGAATAAGCAACTTACTGATGCACCTGAGGCGGGATTTGAATCTACCTGGATAACGGCAGTTAAAAGGAAATAACTAAAATTATTAATGTACCCGAGGCGGGACTTGAACCCGCACAACCATTACTGATCACAGGATTTTA
>CAYTNC010000108.1:0-7850 GCA_964438935.1 uncultured Bacteroidales bacterium | reverse complement strand
GAGATTAAAATTAATTATGAAGCCGAAACCGACAAAGCAACGGTGCTGAACCTTACCAATCACAGTTACTTTAATCTTACCGGCTGTAAAGAAACCATACTGGGTCACGAACTCGTGTTGTATGCCGATTCTATTACACCTACCGATGAATCATTGATTCCCACCGGAGAACTCAAGGCTGTTGCCGGAACTCCGTTTGATTTTACCAGTGCCCATACCATGGGAGAAAGAATTGCCCAGGTTCCGGGAGGTTATGATATCAACTACAAGGTGCGTAATACAACTGGTGAATATGTACTGGCCGCAGAAGTATATGAGCCCAAATCAGGCAGGGTGATGCAGACCTACAGCACCGAACCCGGAATTCAGTTTTATTCGGGTAATTTCTTAAACGGACAATTTGTTGGACATGGTGGTGTAAAGTATGATCAGTATTACGGTTTCTGTTTGGAAACCCAGCATTTTCCCGATTCACCCAACAAGCCCAATTTCCCTTCAACGGTATTGTTGCCGGGAGAGAAATATACAACCTATACGGTGTATAAATTCTCGGTGAGGTGATATAATAGGGACAAGGGACAAGTGACAAGGGACGAGCAAAAAGTATAAATAGAAAAAGGGACACGTTTCAATGTGTCCCTTTTTTAATTATTGAATCTTACCGGGTTATTTCTTCAGCAGATCCATTACTTGTTTCACCACGTTATCGGGGGTAAAGCCGAATTTTTCATCCAGCACCGTGTAAGGAGCGGAATATCCGAAATGATCCAGTCCGAATACCTTACCGTTCTTTCCGGCAAGAGACAGCAGGGTTGAGGGCAAGCCCGCTGTGAGTCCGAATACTGGTACACCTGAAGGCAACACCTTTTCCTGATATTCTTTGGGTTGGAGCCTGAACAAGCCTTCGGAAGGAGCAGATACCACCTTTACTTTAAGACCTTTTTCTTCCAGCTTTTGTGCGCCAGCCATTTGGGTTGATACTTCAGAGCCATTGGCAAGCAATATCACATCGGGTTTACTTGCGTCCTTCACAATGTAGGCGCCTTTGGCAACCTGTGCAGCATCATCAAGACGGGAAGATCCCACTGCTGGAAGCGTAGGTACGTTCTGGCGGGTAAGTAACAGGGCCGTAGGGGTTTTGGTATTTTCCATAGCCAGCTTCCAGGCCTGTGTGGTTTCGTGTACGTCAGCGGGACGCAACACGAGCACGCTGTTTTCACCATGATGGTTTTTAAGCTGCTCCATGAGCCTGATCTGGGCTTCCTGCTCAACGGGCTGGTGGGTGGGTCCGTCTTCACCAACGCGGAAAGCATCGTGTGTCCATACGTATTTCACCGGCAAACCCATGAGGGCGGCCATTCTTACAGCAGGTTTCATGTAATCGGAGAACACAAAGAAGGTACCGCAGGCTACAATCACACCTCCGTGAAGTGCAATTCCGTTGGCCACGGAAGCCATGGTGAGCTCAGCAACTCCTGCCTGAAGGAATGCACCGCTGAAATCACCTCTGGTGAATGCTTTGGTGTTTTTCAGGAATCCGTCGGTCTTGTCGCTGTTCGACAGGTCGGCAGAAGCCACGATCATATTTTCTACATTTTTGGCGAGCCAGCCAAGCACGGTGCTGGATGCGGCACGGGTAGCAATGTTGTCTTTTTGTGCAATTTGTTCAACTGCCATGGCAGGGGCTTTGCCTGAGAAAAACTGGTCGAGTTTTTTGGCTTTTTCGGAGTTTTCTGCGGCCCATTTTTTTTCTTCTTCCTTGCGGATTTTTGCAGCAGCAGCTTTTTTCTGAAGTACTTCCTTGTAATATTCGGCAACTTCAGGGAACACCACAAAAGGATCGGATGGATTGCCTCCCAGGTTGGCAATGGTTTTTTCAAAGGAGGCACCTGCTTCACCAAGCGGCATTCCATGAGTTGAAGTTTGTCCTTCAAAGTTGGCACCGTTGGCATCAAGGGCACCCTTGCCCATAATGGTTTTACCAATTATAAGTGTTGGTCTCGATTTTTCCTGTGTGGCTTTTGTCAGCGCTGCCCTGATCTCGTCCTGATCGTTACCTTTAATGGAGATCACCTGCCATCCCCAGGCAAGGTATTTGGCTGCCGTATCTTCAATGGTAACTGAGGAGGTCTTGGTTGAAAGCTGTATGTCATTGGAATCATAAAACATGATCAGATTGTTGAGTCCGAGGAACCCGGCAAGCCTTCCGGCTCCCTGTGAAATTTCTTCCTGAACACCACCATCGGAAATAAAGGCAAAAGTTTTATGCGACATCCATTCGCCAAAACGGGCGCACAGAAAGCGTTCGGCTATGGCTGCACCAACGGCCATGGTATGGCCCTGTCCCAACGGGCCTGAGGTGTTCTCAATGCCGCGTTTCGGATCGGCTTCGGGGTGGCCCGGAGTTGGACTGTCCCACTGCCTGAAATTCTTGATGTCATCAATGGAAAATTTACCTGTAAGGGTAAGCATGGAATAAAGCATGGGCGACATGTGACCCGGATCCAGAAAAAACCGGTCGCGATTTCTCCAGGTCATATCAGTAGGATCCCAATTCAGGAATTCGGAATACAAAATGTTGATAAAATCAGCTCCACCCATGGCACCACCGGGATGTCCCGATTTGGCTTTCTCTACCATGGCAGCTGATAAAATCCGGATGTTGTCCGCTGCTTTGTTAACCACTTCTTTTTTCATGAATTCTCTATGTTTTTGATTGTTTTAACTTATTAATATGTTGGTTATTCTCATTTCGAATACCTTGATTGGGGCAAAATTAAAATAAAGTTTAACAATCGATTACAAAGCCGCGCAATTTCTTTGTGGAAAAACCGCTATTGGCTATTGGCCATTAGCCATTAGCTAACAGCCAAAAGCTAACAGCCATTAGCCATTGGCCATTAGCCATTAGCTAACAGCCATTAGCCATTAGCCATTGGCCATTAGCCATTAGCTAACAGCCAAAAGCTAACAGCCAACAGCCAACAGCTAACAGCTAAAAGCTAACAGCTAACGGCTAAAAGCTAAAAGCCAAAAAATATTGTGTATTTTTGAAGCGCAATAAAAACTAAGAAAAATGAGTCTGCAATGCGGTATAATAGGGATTGCCAATACCGGCAAAACCACCCTTTTCAATTGTATGTCGAGTACCAAAGCTGAAACATCCAATTTCGCTTTTACTTCCAACAAATCGAATATCGGGGTCATCCATGTACCTGATCCGCGTTTACAGGAACTTGAAAAGCTACAACCTACAGAAAGGGTAGTCCCTGCTACAATAGAGATTGTTGATATTCCCGGGCTCACCAAAGGAGCAAACCAGGGAGAAGGGGTAGGGAATAAGTTTCTGGCTGACATTCGCAGTACGGATGCGCTGATTCATGTGCTGCGCTGTTTTGATGATGAGAATCTTCCGCATATTGATGGTTCGGTTGATCCGGTGCGGGATATTGAAAACATTGATTTTGAACTTCAGGTGAAGGACCTGGAAAGTGTGGAGAAAAAAATTCAGCGTCTCGAAAAGGTGGCCAAATCAGGTGATAAGGATGCCAAACAGGGTATTGAAGTGTTGAACAAGGTGAAAGCCAAACTCGAGTCATTTGAGAATATCAGGAACCTTAAGCTTGATTCAATTGAACAAAAGCATATTGATGATTTGTTTTTGCTTACGGTAAAACCCATGATGTTTGTTTGCAATGTGGATGATGCCGCTGCAGTTTCAGGCAACAAGCATGTGGAACGTGTGCGGGAATACCTGAAAGACCGTCATGCAGAAATATTGCTGGTTGCTGCCAAACTGGAATCGGAAATAGCCGATTTTGATAACGACGAAGACAAAATGGCATTTTTGTCTGATGCAGGGCTTCAGGAGCCGGGTGTGAACCGCATCATCCGTTCAGCCTATGCCATGCTCAACCTGCTTTCGTTTTTCACCATTGGCCCCGATGAAATCCGTGCCTGGACCATTCATAAGGGAATGACCGCTCCGCAGGCGGCAGGCGCCATCCACAGCGATCTCGAAAGGGGATTCATCCGGGCCGAAGTAATCAAATACAATGATTTTATTACCCTGAAATCAGAGCATGCCTGCAAGGAAAAAGGTAAGCTGATGGTGGAAGGGAAGAACTACGTGGTTTGTGACGGCGACATTCTTCACATACGGTTCAACGTTTAATTTCAGGAATGCGGGACTCATCGTCCTGCTGCTGTTATGCTGGAATAGCTGGGCTCACGCGCAGGAGCAGGTACTCAAATCTGCCGGTGCTGCTGAGGAAATGCTTGGTGCACGGGGAGAAGTGATCATCCGTTTTGTAAAGCCTTCCCAAATCAGCGTGAATGTCTTCTCCGATTTTCTCTCCATTGACAATTACAGCAATGATACTGTTGTTGCTTATGCCAATGAACAAGGCTACAGGCAATTTCTGCAACTGCAAATTGTTCATGAGTTATTACAGCCTCCATCATTAAAAAGGCCGGAACGCAATAAAAAGGCTGAAACGAACTGGCATTACAAGTATCCATCTTACGCAGCGTATGTGAACCTGATGCAGGGTTTTGCTTCGGACTTCCCTGATATATGCAGGTTGAAAGAATTCGGCGAAAGCATCAACGGCAGGAAACTCCTGGCTCTGAGGATTACCAAAAATCCGGATAGCCGCGAAAGGGAGCCTGTGGCGTTATACACTGCAGGAATTCATGGCGACGAACCGCTCGGCACATTGCTCATGTTGCGGCTCATTGAGTATCTGCTGACGAATTACCCCACTTCAGATGAGGTAAGGAATTTGGTGGACCGGCTTGAAATTTGGATCAACCCCATGGCCAATCCCGATGGCACCTATTTTTTATCGGATACTTCTGTTGCCGGAGCCGTCAGGTTCAATGCCGCACATGCCGACCTGAATCGCGATTTCCCCGATATCCGGAATAACAATTGGGCAGTTGTGATGCGTCAGCCGGAAACTTCAGCCATGATGAATTTCTTACAGGAGTTGCAGCCCGCTTTATCAGCAGGTTTTCATGGCGGAGCCGAGGTGGTGAATTACCCCTGGGATACCTGGAGCAGGTTACATGCCGATAATATATGGTACAGGAACATATCACGGGCGTATGCTGATACTGTGCATCAATACGGCCACAATGGGTACATGACCTTTCAGGAAAATGGCATTACCAATGGTTATGCATGGTATTCCGTCTTTGGGGGCCGCCAGGATTACGTGAATTACCTGCTTCACGGACGTGAGGTTACCATTGAATTGTCGGACGATAAAATACCGCCTGAAGACAAACTTGAGGTTTACTGGAATTATAACAGAAGAAGCCTGTTGCAATATTTGGGTCAGGCTCTCACCGGCATTTCAGGCGAAGTTACCGATTCGCTGACCGGTTTGCCGGTAACGGCTAAAGTAAGACTGGTTAACTACGACCGCGACAGTTCTTATGTGATGTCTTCATCTCCGGTTGGTTTTTATTCCCGGCTGACCGATGAAGGCAATTATCTTCTTCAGTTTGAAGCCCCCGGGTATCAAACGGAACGACACGCTGTGCAGGTGTCCGGTGGGATGCACACCTTGCTCAATGTAAAACTGAATCCGCTGTCACAATCTATATTGTACCCGAACCCATTTGGAAACAAATTGTATTTTTTCATTTCTGTCCCGGGTGACAACCTTGCTGTGGAAGTCGTTGACCTGATGGGCAGGAAATACAGGCGGATCACCCAGCATGTTTCAGCTGAGGGTTGGCAGGAGATTGATGTTTCAGGACTGCTTCCCGGAGTCTATATTTTTGGTCTGAGATACCACAATCAGGTAACACGTCATTTGATGCTGAGAGGCTACCAGTAAAACATGGTCCCGTCTGTTTTCCGGTTCACTGGCAGGCATGCCATTTCATAAGGATATTTGGCAGCCTTTTTCTCATCAATATCGACCCCTATGCCGGGTGTGTCGTCAATGGCAAGAAAACCATCTTTGAACCGGTAGTTGATTTTAAACACGTCATGTACAATCTCCTGATGGGGCATGTATTCCTGGATTCCGAAGTTGTTGATGGCCATGTTAAAATGTATGGCAGCCGCCAGGTTTACAGGCGAAAGATCGGTAGCGCCGTGAAATCCGGTATTGATATGGTAAACCGAGGCAAAGTCGGCTACCTTTTTCATGTGGGTGATTCCGCCTCCATGTACCAAAGGCATCCGGATGTAGTCGATCAGTTGCTCGGTAATCAGGGTGGTGTAGTCATAAATGGTATTGAACACCTCGCCAATGGCAATGGGCGTTGACGATTGTTTACGGATGAGCCGGAGGCCTTCCTGAAGCTCACCGGTAACCGGGTCTTCAAGCCAGAACAGGTGGTGGGGCTCCAGTTCTTTAGCAAGACGGGCTGCTTCAACAGGTGTCAAACGGTGGTGTGCATCGTGCAGCAAATGAAGATCGGTTCCGAAGGTGTCCCTGACTTTCCCAAATAAATAGGGGAGGTAATTCAGGTATTTGCTGGTATCCCACTGTTCCACGTGAGGTAAACCCTTGTGGGCCGGTTCGTAAAATTTACTGTCTTTAGCAACACCATAAGCATCTGAAATTCCGGGAACCCCCGATTGTACGCGAATAGCCAGGAAGCCTTTTTCTTTTTCCCCGGCCACCTTTTCGAGCGTGTCATTCAGATCCCTGCCATTGGCATGGGCATAAACCATAACCCTGTCCCTGCTTTTACCGCCGATCAGATTGTACAACGGCGTATTTAATGCCTTGCCCTTAATGTCCCACAGTGCCATATCAATGGCTGAGATGGCAGTGAGTGCAACAGATCCTCTTTTCCAGTAAACACCGCGGTAAAAGTAATGCCAGATATCCTCTGTATTCCGGGGATCTTTTCCAATAAGTACCGGAATGCAATAACTCTCGAGAAAAGCAATTACGGCTTTTTCCATACCGTTCAGCGTGGCGTCACCAAGTCCGTATATACCCTGATCTGTAACAATTTTTAATGTCACGAAATTCCTGCCGGGGCAGGTCAGAATGACTTTAGCATCAGTGATTTTCATGATGTTGTTTTAAAAACCAATTGAATTGCCACCATCCACAGGCAAAACAACGCCTGTAATATAGCTTGAAGAATCGGAGGCGAAGAAATAGGCTGCATCAGCCACTTCCTCAGCAGTTCCAAGTCGGCCTAAAGGAGTTCTGCCGAAAATTTTCTTTTTTCTCTCCGGATCATTGGAAAGTGCTTTGTATGACATGTCGGTTTTGATGAAACCCGGAGCGATGCAGTTCACGCGGATCCCCAGCGGCGATAATTCAACAGCCATGGCACGCGTCATACCCTCGATGGCAGATTTGGATGCGGTATAGGCAATTACCAGGGGGATTCCATATTGCGAAGCCATGGAGCTGATGTTGATGATGCTTCCTTTTTTTTCAGGAATCATTATCCTGGATACCTCCCTGCAAAAAGAGAAAACCGCTACCTGATTGGTCAGGATTACTCTTTGGTATTCCTCATCCGTGACTTCCTGAAACGGCTTTTTGAGATGGATTCCGGCATTATTTACCAGGATGTCAATTTTGCCGTATTTGTTTTTGATTTCATTTACCAGGTCGGGAAGAAGTTCCAGCCGGGTAATATCACCCTGCTTGCAACAGGCAAGTTCACCTAAAGAAGCGCAGGCTTCATGCAGTTTTTTTTCGTCTCTTCCGATCAGTATGGATTGAATTCCCTGCTGCACGAATTTCTGTGCTATGGCGAATCCTATTCCTGATGCGCCCCCGGTGATTATCGCCGTTTTCATATAAGGTTATTTTTTACGCATGGAGGATTCCCGGAGAATCAGCGAATGATTCAAAACG
>CAYTNC010000107.1:0-7873 GCA_964438935.1 uncultured Bacteroidales bacterium | reverse complement strand
TCTGCCCTGCACGGCAAAAACTATCTGTATGTAGAGTTGGGTGTAGGTATTAGCCCTGGTTTTGGTTTTATTCCGCAGCTACGCTGCTGGTTATAAAACAAATATACATTTTCTACAAAGATTTCGCCCCTTAATGGGGCTGTGTTTAATCATGGTAAATAAACATCTTTCAACTTATAACATCTTTATTATTAACGATAAATGAGCCATTAGCTTGACGGCTATGGGTTTTAACCCCATTCTACTATCCGGGGCTAAAGCCGGGGAAGGATATGGGACACATTTTTCCACGCCATGAATGGCGTGGCTATTGATGTATTTCATCAATAATAAATGTAATTTCCAGCACTCAATAACTAGCAGCTTGAATTATTGAGCCATATGATATTTGCAAATGAAATGATCCTTTCGGCTAAATCGTACACTGCAGATTCAATGATTCAGGAGGAGTCAAATCTGCTGGCTGCTGCTGCCATTGTTTGATGAACCTGCCTGCGCTGAGGCTTCGGCAGGCAGGCCTGTCGAAGTGCGACTAACTGCTACCGCTTCTGCCGCTGCCACTGCTCCTGCTTCCGCCGCTACTACTTCTTCCTCTCCCTCCTCCGGATCAAAAATCTTCGAATAACATACAGAACACCTCCTGCAATAATCCAGAACGGCCATATGCGGATGACAAAAAGGATGAAATTGACCAGGCCATACCAGCCTTTCACCAGCGAATTTTTAAGTCGTTTGCCAAACTTGCCCTTGTCGGGATCCATGTAAATTTCTGTTCTTTTTGTAAGTTGCAGGTTCAGCGTGCTGAAGTTAACCTGGCTGGTCAGGTATTTCAAACGGCCTGTGGTACTTTCAATTTCTTCTTCGAGTTCACGTATTTTTGTCTGGATTTCCAAAATGTCCTTAATGGTTTTGGCCTGTTTTAACAACTCGGTATAGCGGTTCAGGTAATTTCTTTTGTTTTTCAGGCGGGTATCCAGGTCGATATATTCTTCGGTAACATCGCGTGCATTGATGTTTTTGTTATACACTTCCCCTATTTCCTTTTCAATTTCAGCAACCAATGCATCCAGGTTTTCTGCAGGCACACGAATGCCCAGGTAGCAATTGTGCTCGTAATCGGTGTTGTTGTATGTTTCGTTGGCATAGTATGCTTTGTGTTTTTTAACCAGGCTGTCAACTGCGGTTTTCGACTTTACTATATCTTTAACGATGAGCACCAGGTTGGCATCGCGGATGATTTTGCGGTCGTAGGAAGCAGCTCGCGTTAGTTCGGGTTGTTCTTCAAACGTTGATTTTTCCAGTTCGTATGCATCGGTTGCCTCGGCAGGAGCAGGTGCTCTCATATCCATTTTTGCCATATCTTCGGGATTACCACCTTCGAAGTTCACCGGGTTTGAATTGCAAGCCATCAGCATACCCAATGCCAATGGAGCAATTATTTTAAAATAGTATTTCATATCGTATTCATTTTAGCACATCATCACATCATCACATCATCACATCATCACATCATCACATTATTTCTAGTACAAGAAATTCAATCCAATATATAGCCCACTCACGCCGTCCTCCGGGTCAAGTGCGCGACCATAGTCTACTGCAATGATGAAGTTTTGGTTCATGACAATATGTAATCCTGCGCCTGCACCCAAATGCAGTTTCTCATCCCCCGTGTTCACCAGGTTGCTGTACTCAGCAGGATCAACAGCAGGGTCAACATCAAAATCATGTTTATCGGTAACCATACCTCCATCGAGAAAACCGCTTAATGCCAGGTAGAGATTTTGATTGAATAAAACTGTTCTGAGGAATTTCCATCTGAATTCAAGGTTACCGTAAATAAAACCATCGCCAACTACCCTGTTTCTCATGATACCACGGATGGTTTTGGCTCCTCCCAGACCGTCACGTGTTAATGAAGGGGCAGTGTTATACACAAAGGGAAGCATATAATAAGGCATGGTACCACTCAATTTGGTTTGGTAACTTAGCCGGTAGGCAAATGACAAAACCTGTGGGGCAAGTGTAAAATATTGCCTGTGGGTTAAGGCAAGCCGTGTATAGGCAAAATCATCATTTCCCAGAAATCCGGGAGCCATCAGCAACTGAAGTTCAGTCCAAATCCCTTTCATCGGATTGGCTTCAAGATCTCTTGTATCATATACAAGTCCTGCTTTTACAAGGGTGGTATTTCCGCCATCAGCCTCGTCCTCCGGGATAATTCCCCATGCAATGTAATTTCCAAACAACGATGTGTCCGCTAATTGGTCCTCGACATCTTTTCCTTTGTTCAATTTTTCCACGTCCACAGTTCCCATTTTAGCATGATTATACTCCAGTCCGGCCAGCCACCTGAATTGCTGACCTGTAATCTTACCCTGAAAATCAGCCTTTAAACGTAAAAGTCTTCTGTCCATATTATAATACATGCGCGAAATATACTCTTCACTGTCTTCGTCTTCAAGATCCGCATCATAGGCTGATTCATATCCGTTGAAACCATAGAAGTCGAGTGATTGCTCGGTTAAATAGCTGGCTTCCGCTGAAACCCTGATACCCGGTATGAGGTATTCAGAATCGTAGGTAAACTGACTGGTTCCACTTCCCTTGGTGGTGTGGTTCCACTCAAAATAAAGAGAATGCAGGTATTTGGGATATTGTTTTCCATCGCCATAATAAAACAGGTTAACCAGGGCGCCATATTTGAAGCCGATGTCGGTATCATAAGCAATTGCCGGTAAGGCGCCAAAATTCCAACCTGTTTTAACTTTATCTTTTTTTTCGACAGGCTTGGATGTGTCGGCCTGGCCTAATATAGTAGTGGCTGATGTACTCAAAATCAGCACAAGGGCAAGGACTGTTCTTCTTGTTATCATATAGGTATCAGTTATTACATAATGAACTGGAACTAAGGTAATACTTTTCGTCATGCCTGATATTGAACAGATAGAAAATGTTGATTTTTTTTCATGCGAGCGGTGCCATTGTTATTTTCAGAATCGGAACTTAGATTGAAAATAAATTAACGGTATTTTAACAAATTTTCACATTTTTTCCTACATTTGGTAATCGTAATACGTTAGAACAAACCAACTTTATATAATTATGGTAATATTTGAGGACCAATCAGTTAGATTAGATTTTCTGGAAGATGTTCCCTGTGTCATTTGGAAGCCGCTGAAGTACATATCGGGCGACGGCTGGAGAAAGCCTTTCCAGGTAGGAATGGATTTTATGGAAGAAAAAATCAAGACACTTCCTAATCTGGGCTGGATTAATGATGCCAGGTTGCTGAAAGTTGTTAAGCCGGATGATTTGTTGTGGCTTAATAAAAATGTGAATGACAGGGCTTATAATTTTGGAGCCAAGAAAGTGGCGTTTGTATTGCCGGAAAGCACCTTTGGCCGACTGGCTGTAAAGACCTATGCGGATTTTACCAACCGCCGCACCGACAACAAATTCCAGATTAAAGCATTTTTATCCATTGATGAAGCAAAAAAGTGGATTAGTACAGAAGTGAGCGTTGATTCCAGTGAAGTAACTCTTTGATTGCTTCATTTTCCTACCTGAAACACCCTACATACTTTGACACTGAACCGTAGGTTCATTTGTGCCAATGTATACCAAACCCCGACAAATATCCCGCAGCTAATCAGATCCCAACCCTGATCTGGTATGCAAAAGCCTTGTTCAGGACAAACATACTGTCCTGGAAGATGTTATGTATTGTGTTGATGTGAACGGAAAAAGTTAATATAAATTAAAGGAAAAATGAAAAATGTTAAGTTGAATCCGCTGGAAAGAAATGGCGATATAGCGGTAATCGGATTGGGTTGCTATTATCCCGGGGCAAAATCACCGTTAGAATTGTGGGAAAATATTCTGGCGCGACGTCAGCAGTTCAGAAGAATGCCTGATGTTAGGCTTCCCAACAGTGAATACTTTGATCCGGATCCTTCGGTTCTGAATAAAACCTACCAGAATAAGGCTGCAGTGATTGAAGGGTATGAGTTCGACTGGATGGGGAAACGAATTCCCAGACAGACCTATGAAAGCACTGACATTGTGCATTGGCTGGCTCTTGATACAGCGCTTCAGGCAATTACCGATACCGGTTATACTAAAGACACGATTTCTAAAGAAAAAACCGGCGTTATTTTGGGCAATACGCTTACCGGAGAGTTTACCAGATCGAACCAGATGTTACTGCGCTGGCCTTATGTAAGAAGGGCGCTGAAAGCTTCAGCGGCACAAAAGGGGCTTTCACATGTTCTGGGAGAACTTGAAGGTACCATGGAGGCCTACTACAAATCGGTATTTGCACCGGTTACCGAAGATACACTTGCAGGAGGTTTGGCAAATACAGTAGCCGGAAGGATTTGCAATTACCTCGACTTGCATGGCGGGGGGTATATAGTTGATGGTGCTTGTTCCTCCTCACTACTGGCTGTTATAACAGCAGCCAATTACCTGGAATCGGGACAAATGGACATGGTTATTGCCGGAGGTGTAGATATCAGTTTGGACACCTTTGAACTTGTGGGGTTCGCTAAAACTCACGCGCTTACTCCTGATGAAATGCGGGTTTATGATAAAGCAGGCAAAGGTTTTTTGCCCGGTGAAGGATGTGGAATGGTTGTTCTGAAGAGGCTTGAAGATGCTGTAAAAGACAACAATCAGATATATGCCATAGTTAAAGGGTGGGGAATTTCATCCGACGGTAAGGGCGGCATCACTGCGCCCAGTGCCGCTGGCCAGTCGAGGGCCCTGATACGTGCCCATGAGAAAGCCGGCCTGAATTCCAAAAGCCTTGATTTCATTGAAGGTCACGGAACCGGTACCACCGTTGGAGACAAGGTGGAACTGGAGGGAATCACCATAGCCCTTAACCATAAAGATAAAGTACCTCCCAGGAGTTGCGGTGTTACTTCACTCAAATCCATTGTGGGACATACAAAGGCCGCTGCCGGTATCGGTGCATTTATTAAAACTGTAATGGCTGTAAACCGCAGGGTGCTGCCACCTACGGCCGGACTGAAAGATCTTAACGATATTTTTGAAGAAAAAGCACAATCGGTTTACCCAGTCATTCACGGGCAGGTAAGGGATTCCGGAAGCACATTGATTGCCGGAGTTTCTGCAATGGGTTTCGGCGGTATTAACAGTCACGTGGTCATGCAATCCGGAGACAGCCCCAATCCGAAACTGCAACCATCGTTGCCTGAAAGCAAACTCATGGTGTCAAACCAAACGCATGAATTGTACCTGTTTGCAGCAGGCAGCCGTGATGCATTGATTGAGGAATTGAAGCAATTTCAACAGAAAGCGTCAGGTATGAGTTATGCCGAGATGGCCGACCTCGCTTTCCAACACAATTTACTGACCAACAGCGATAAACCTTTAAGGGCCGCAATAGTGGCTCATACTCCTTTTGAACTCGACAGGAAGATAATTTTTCTTATTGAACAGGTTGGAAAATGGAATGAAACACACCGGGTTTCATTTGAAAACAATTCCATTGTTTTGGGCCTGAGAAAGGGAAATCCCGTTATAGGTGCCCTGTTCCCGGGTCAGGGTTCCCAAAAGCTCAATATGACCAATAAGCTTACCAAACGATATGACTGGCTTCAGGAAATGGTGAAGCATGCAGCTGATCTTTTTAACTCATGCGGATCTGACCAGGTGATATCTTCTGTCTTCCGGCCTTTAGACCGGGCGGCTGACAAACAAGAAGTCGCATCCTGGATGAATCAGCTCAAACAAACCCAAATTGCCCAGCCCGCAATTACCCTGGCATCTTTGGTTTGGTATAAATATATTGAGCGCCTTGGAATTAAAATTGATTATGCCTCGGGTCATAGTCTTGGTGAGTTAATGGCCTTTTATGCTGCCGGTTTGTTGAGCGAAGAGACGCTTCTTCGTTTTGCTGCTTTCAGGGGTAAGTCCATGGCTGAATTTGGTTCAGGAACCATGGCCAGCCTGTCGTGCAACAAAGAGCAGGTTGAAAAATACCTGAAAGAAGTCAGCGGCTATGTTACCATTGCCAACATCAATGCACCGGAACAAATTGTAATCAGTGGCGAGGCCGATAGTGTACGATTGGTGGTTGCTCTTGCAGCAAAAGATCAGGTGCAAGCTATAGAACTCCCGGTATCCGCAGCATTCCATTCAAAACTGGTTGCTGAAGTTGCTGAAGAAATTGCAAAATACGACCAGTTGAAGGCTGCAGCACCGGGAATGAATTCTGTAAAGCTGGTAAGCAGCGTCAGCGGGAGAGAAATTGATGAAGCCCCGGATTTGAATGCCTATTTTGCCACCCAGGCTGTTCACCAGGTTGATTTTATCAGCGTGATAAAACATCTTGAGAGTCAGTGTGATATGCTGGTAGAAATAGGGCCCGGCAAGGTTTTGAGCGGTCTTGTTTCCAATATCTCCGATAAAATCAGGGCTTTTCCGGTTGAATTGAATTCCCTGGATGACTTTTCCTGGAATATCATGCTTGCCAACGCATTTGTGCTGGGTTGCAACCTCAATGCAGATGAAATATATAAGGGCAGGTTGATCAGAGAGTTTACTCCGGCAAACAAAAAGAAGTTTTTGGTAAACCCGTTGGAACGACCCTTCCCGGAAGAACCATTAATGACTGAAAACGATCTGTCCTCAGGTATCGGAGCGCTGCTGGGTTTCGGTAATGATGACCCGGCATTCAGCGACTACCTGAAACTCAGAAGTGATTTTATCAGGCAAATGGTTGATGCTGATTTTAAATTCTTCAGCAAAAGTAAAACTGAATTATCCGGACAGGCTGCAAAAACCAGTATTCCGGCTCAGGTTTCAGCCGCACCCAAGGCTGTGCCTCCTCAGTCACAAGCCTCCTCAGGCATAAAAGATGTGCTCTATAAAAAAATTGAGTCGATGACCGGCTTTTCTGCTGATGGCTTCAGGGATGATATGAAACTGCTGGATGACTTTAACCTGGACAGTATCAAGTCGGGTGCCCTGCTTGCCGGTTTGGTAAAAAGCCTGAATGCCACCGGTAAAATCAATACATCGGAATTGTCCAATGCATCACTGGGAGAAATAGTCAGCAGGCTGAACACGCTGGTACCTGAGCAACAACATGCGGCAGGAACTCCTGTTGCTGCTTCATCAGATAAACCCGGGAAAAACGTTGCTGAGGTAATCAACAGCATCCTGGCTGAAAGAACAGGATTCCCGAAGGAAAGTATTCAACCTGATTTCAAATTGCTGGATGACCTGAACCTCGACAGTATTAAAGCCGGTTCGTTTGTCGCCGAAATATCAAAACAATTCGGAATACAGGGTAAACTGGGTGCTTCTAAAGTGGCCAACGCCAAAGTTGAGGATGTGATCAGGATGGTTGGCGAGCTGGTTTCAGAAAGTTCCGCTCCCGCCGGCAGTTCAGATGAAAAGGCAAATGCTGACAACTGGGTAAATGCCTATTCGGTGAAGCTCATGGAATCTCCTGTGGCGGTTGCCAAACAGACAGTACAGGAGTACTGGAAGAATAAAAGCATGGTTATAGTTCACCATGCCGATGACGAGAAAGCTGCTTCCAATATGGTCCGGGTGCTAAAATCGCGGATTTCCAAAGTGATTTCTGTTAAGAGTAATGATTTGCACATGCTGCATTCACTTGAAAATACGTGTTTGCTGGTCATGTTACCCGATGTGATCATTAATGGTAAAAACACTGAAAAAATAGTTACCCTGCTGGCAGACGTAGCCGGTAATTTGAGCGAGGTATCCTTGTTGGGATTTGTGCAGCAGCATGACGGTTGTTTCTCAAGATATGCGCTGATGCCTGCAGCATCAAAAGCGGTATATAGTGCTGTTGGTTTTGCTGCCAGCC
>CAYTNC010000106.1:0-8063 GCA_964438935.1 uncultured Bacteroidales bacterium | reverse complement strand
TTATCTCCCAGGCAAGCGAGTAGGCGTTGCCTTCCGAATTGTAAATAACAAGCCTGGTTTCGGGTGACTGGTATTTCAGCAGCTTTTTCTCGTTGGCATTCAGTTCCTTCACCACTGTTTTGAGTCTCAGGTCTGAGTTCACAGTTTTGATTGCAGATTCTGAACTGATAACAGGGACTGTATTGGTTTCATTCTCAATGTTGTGAAACAAGCCCACGAATCGTTCTTTTTGAGCCGACAGGTGGAATGTACCTTCCGATCCGTAAATATCAACGCCTCTGTAACGCTGTATTGTTTTCAGGTGGGTGATCCCGTTCCTGTCCTCACTTATCTGGGTGATGGCGAACTGTTCTTTTGGATTTATTGTCCCGCTTATATTCCTCGTCTCTTCGAGGAATCTGGACAATTTTTCCCCGGGCGAGGAATTAGGATCCGATTTGGCCGGATTCGTTTTTCTCTCTATATAAACAGGTTTGCCATCTTTTCGTATCACTTTATCAACCTGTTGCGTGCCGCCTTTCAGCAAAAGCCTTTCAAGTGCAGGTGCTGTTGCAGACTTTCCTGAAGTTCCTGATTTTGAGATGTCACTCGGATTTATCGTTACGAACTCAAAGCCGGGTTTAAGGGATCCGGAGGGATATTTTGTCCGTGATTTGAAAGTTGTATTCTGCCCCGTAGCAATCATGACCGGTATAAGGAGCAGTACCGGTATAAACAATTTTTTCATCATTCTTCTTCTTTTGCGGTGGTCTCCATCAGGGCTTTATAAATAATCGCAAGCCCCTGCATTTCTGATGAATCATACCAGAGTACTTCATTGTCGTAGTCATTTGTGACAACCCGAATAAAATAAGTAATGTTCCCTGGTTCGTTAATACTCAGGTCCCTGAAACTGGTATTTCTTATAAGGCCGTTTATGTGATCAAGCTGACCGGATGAGACTTTTCTGATTTTAAGGAGCGAGTCATTTTCGAGTTTGAAAAGTTGTCCCTTTTCGGTAAGAACATATTCCAGGGGGATGTTGGTGAATCCTCCTCTTTTTCCGAAATGAATACGGGGAGATTTGAGTGTGTCGGCAAATTGCCTGGTGTTCATGCATGAAAAGAGCAGGATGAGTACTGCAGCCATTAAAAAGGGTTTTTTCATTCCATATCTTTTTTTCCTGATAGCAAATATTTGGCCAGAAATCATTAGCTGAAATTTACCATAAGGTACAGGGTTTATTTGAAACAGGTTACAATGAATTCCTTTGAGCCGTTGGTCAGTTCACCGCCGTCGAAGTCGCCCGCGATGCGGTAACCTGCGAATTCAGACCGTTCGAGAAGATGTTCCAGTTCGAACCTGAAAAAATATCTGAGCGGTGTTTCCCATTCACTGGAATGGACAGTTTCGCCGTCGTTCCATTCCATCCTGAAAGTGATGTTGATTACCTGGTTTATCAGGTCGGGTCTTGTTGAGGTAATTCTCCGGAGCGATTTTCCGGGTTCATATTCACCATCGAAATCAATAATGTTGTCGAGGCCGGAGATAAGGGGTTTAAGATCGGGATTGAAGACATCGAAGATAAATTTTCCACCCGGGTTAAGGTGCCTGAAGACGTTGTTCAGAGCTTTCAACTGGTCGGTAATCTCAGTCAGGTGCATGAACACCCTGAAAGGAGCTATTATAAGGTCGCAGCCTATATCAGACCTGAAATCAACAATACTCTGAAGACTTATCCTTTGCCGGTGTTCAGGCGGAAGCTTTGCCCTGAGGACTTCTATCATAGCCGGGCTGATATCTATCCCGTAGATATCGGCGCCGCTGGCAAGGGCTTCTGTCAGCAGGCGGCCTGTACCGCTTCCTATCTCAATGATCCGGCCTTTGCATTCCCTTATCCTGTCGAGGTAAAAACGGTTGTCAACACCATCCCTTACCTGGTGGTAAATAACATCGTAAAATCTGGCAAAGAAATCAGGGTAGAGGTCACTCATCTTTTAAAAAAATTTTGTTAAGGAGTAAATTTACGATTCTTTTTTCTGATCTCTCCACGGTTTGTATGAAAATGGCATGCGGTGTGCGGTACGCGGTATGCGGCTTCTTCTGACTTCGATCTTCCGTCTTCTGTCTTCCGTCCTATCCTCCCCGGCAGGAAATTTGTCAGGATGTAATTAAATGAAATATGACAGCGGATTTTATTTTATATTTGTAACCCAAACAGAGGTTCTTCTTTTAATTTATATCCGGAAATGGTAAGGAAGTATTCATTGGACAAGGACAAGATAAAGGTTCTTATGCTTGAAGGAATTCATAAAAGTGCAATAGATTTTTTCACTTCAAACGGTTATCATAACATAGAGTCATTTCCCAATGCACTCGATGATGAGCTTCTGAAGGAGAAGATCAGGAGTGCGAATATTGTAGGGATCAGGTCGAGGACCCATATCACGAGGGAAGTTCTGAATGAGGCGGGGAAGCTTCTTGCGATCGGTTGTTTCAGCATAGGCACCAACCAGGTTGATTGTCGTGCTGCAAGGCAGTTGGGGATCCCGGTGTTCAATGCGCCTTTTTCGAACACAAGGTCGGTGGCTGAGCTGGTTATTGCAGAGGCGATTCTTCTGATGAGGAACATACCGGTCAAGAATGCGGCTGCACATAAGGGGAAGTGGCTCAAGTCGGCGGCAAATTGTTTTGAGGTCCGCGACAAAAACCTGGGTATTTTGGGTTACGGCCATATCGGGTCGCAGGTTTCCATTCTGGCGGAAGCTCTTGGGATGAATGTATACTACTATGACATTGCAAAAAAGCTTAGTCTTGGAAAGGCAGTGGCCTGTTCTTCGCTCGAGGAGCTTCTTTCCCTGTCGCAGATTGTGACACTTCATGTTCCTGAGACACCGCTCACAAGGAACATGATAAGCGAGAAGGAAATTGCCCTTATGCGATGGGGTTCATGCCTTGTTAATGCATCAAGGGGTTCGGTGGTCAACATCCAGGCATTAACGGCGGCGCTTGAGTCGGGACGGCTTCTGGGTGCCGCACTTGATGTATTTCCGGATGAGCCGGCTTCGAATAATGATCCGTTTGTATCGGAGCTTCAGAAGTACGACAATGTGCTGCTCTCCCCCCACGTCGGAGGAAGCACTGTAGAGGCACAGCATAATATTGGTACTGAAGTGGCAGAGAAGCTGGTTAGGTACAGCGATACGGGATCGACGATCGGAGCCACGAATTTCGTCCAGATATCCCTTCAGCCAAACAATAACGCCCAACGCTTCCTTCATATTCATAAGAATGAACCGGGTATCCTCAGGGAGGTCAATTATGTTTTCACATCAAGGGGGATTAATATAGCCGGCGAATATCTGCAAACCGATTCTGAAATAGGTTATGTAATTATTGACACTGAAAGCTGTCTTGGTTCGGAAATAATTGAAGAGCTGAAAGCAATCAGAGGGACGATCAGGGTAAGGATGCTTTTCTGACAGTAAACGGTATCACCTCTGCCGGTGCCGGGAAAACTTCAGGGATGCTCTGTCAGTTTCTTCTTTGCCGGTTCCTGAACGAACGAAAGTTTTTCGAGAGGGATGAATGAATCATCAGCCTTATCGGTTATCTCAATATTAGGGCACATATTCTTGAACAACACCCTGATGGCATTTTCGACATTCTGTCTGATGGGTTTATAGATCCATTCAAATTCTTCCGGGCCTTTCTCGATTGAGTTTTCAACACTCATTCGGTATTTTTCCTTCAGCTTGTTTGCATATTCATAGAGGTCGAAACTCACCATCCATTTTTTGTCGGCAAATATGTTCTGGCTCCTGTATTCATAGATCTCAAAGAAGTCCCATTCCATCTTTCTTTTACCGAAGGAAAGGAATTTTGGATTTATGTTGGCGACTGTAAGCACATCGCTGTCGCTGTCGTATTTGAACCTTAGTTCCCTGATATCGATACCGTACTTGGCTTTCAGCGATACGCTCAGGCTACCGAAGTACTTGATATCCCTTCCGTCGTATTCTTCCCTGTTTGTTATCGGGCGGGTGAACCTGGTGTCGATTTCAAAAAGGTTCAGTTCAAGTATGCTTTTGATCTGGGTTATCTGGAAATGCCTTTCCCGGAGAAAGCTGTTTTCCTCGGCAAGATCCTTGTTCTGTTTTGCCAGGTCGTTGTTTTTTTCGTCGAGCTTTTTAATATTGTCCTCAAAAAGGGTGACTTTCACATTCAGTTTAATCAGCTGCTGGATTCCAAGAATTATCAATGCTGCTCCAAGAACGGCGAGACCCCAGACAATGAGTTTGCCGGTGAGAAGGATTATTGCGAGGATGACAAGTGCCGCGATTATAAGGTATGATTTTGGAAACTTCATTATGTCGCTTTTCAATAAAGATAAACTTTGCTGCAAATTTAATTGAACAATTCTCAATATGTTCCTTAGTTTTCCTATAATATTGAAGTTTGAATTATGGAACAGAAAGGATCACATCTTGCGCTTGGGACGGAGAATATCCGTAAGCTCCTGCTTCAGTATGCCATACCCTCGGTGATTGCCATGACTGCGGCATCGCTTTACAACATTATCGACAGCATTTTCATTGGCCAGGGTGTCGGGGCGCTTGCCATTTCGGGTCTCGCAATCACTTTTCCGCTGATGAACCTTGCAGCTGCTTTCGGTTCGCTTGTGGGTGTCGGGGCTTCAGCCCTGTTATCGCTCAGGCTCGGGCAGAAGGATTACAGCACAGCTAACACAATACTTGGTAATGTTCTTGTGCTTAACCTTATCCTGGGTTCGCTTTACACTTTTATGGTTCTGCTGTTTCTCGATCCCATACTGTTGTTCTTTGGTGCCAGCCCGGATACACTGCCCTATGCCCATGATTTTATGATGATAATCACCCTTGGCAATGTGGTGACCCATATGTATTTCGGATTGAATGCCCTTATGCGGGCTTCGGGGAATCCTGTCAGATCGATGTATGCCACAATCTTTTCTGTCATTATCAACCTTGTCCTTGCCCCCTTGTTCATTTTTGTTTTCGGATGGGGCATAAAGGGTGCCGCACTGGCCACGGTGATTGCACAGACATCGATGATGTTGTGGCAGCTGTTTTATTTTACAGATAAAAGCCGTTCAATTCATTTCCGGAAGGGCATTTTCAGGCTGAAATCGAAGATAGTCAGGGATTCCATGTCGATAGGAATGGCTCCTTTTCTGATGAATGTTACTGCAAGCGCGATTATCATTCTGATAAATCAGAGCCTGATACGTTATGGCGGCGACATGGCGGTTGGCGCTTACGGGATAATTAACCGTGTTGCAGCCCTGTTTGTGATGATCGTCCTCGGGCTGAACCAGGGGATGCAGCCCATTGCCGGTTATAACTTCGGGGCCAGGCAGTTCGACAGGGTCACCTCCGTTCTGAAACTGACAATATTCCTTGCGACCGGAGTGGTGACGCTGGGTTTTCTTCTGGGGGAGTTCTTTCCCCATGCCGTTGCTTCTGTCTTTACAAGCGATAAGGAGCTCATAGATATTGCGGCTCCCGGTTTGAGGATAGTGATGATGGTTTTTCCTCTTGTCGGGTTCCAGATGGTGGCATCAACCTTCTTTCAGAGTATCGGAATGGCAGGTAAGGCTATATTCATGTCCCTTACGCGCCAGGTACTCTTTCTGCTCCCGGGACTACTGATATTCCCGATATTTTTCGGTGTAAAAGGCGTATGGTACAGCATGCCGGCTGCCGACACGCTTTCAGCTATGGTAGCCATTTACATGCTTACCGTGCAGTACAGAAAGTCAATACTAAAGCAAAAATCCATGGAGTAAAAAGTTAAGAAACAATGGAAAGGAAATTTGTGATAACAATAGGACGCCAGCTTGGAAGCGGAGGACGGATAATAGGGGAGAAGCTTGCATCAAAGCTTGGCATTGGATTTTACGACAAGGAGCTTATTCAGATGGCTTCGCAGGAGAGCGGTCTGGGGAAGGAATTCTTTGAACAGGCTGATGAGAAGAAGTTATACAGTGTTTTCGGCGGATTGTTCGGGTTGAGGGGTTCAATGGCCGAGGAGCCTTTTTCAACGTATTATCTCAACAACGAGACTCTTTTCAAGATACAGAGTGATGTAATCAGAAATCTGGCTGGTAAGGGTTCTTGCCTTTTTGTGGGAAGGTGTGCCGATTATGTGCTGAGCGGGCATCCGGCAGTACTGAATGTGTTTGTCTGCGCCGATCTTGCCGACCGGGTGCGCAGGATTGCGGAGCAGCAGAATCTTACACCCGACAAAGCCCGTGATTTTATAGAGAAAGCAGACAAGAAGCGGGCGGCCTATTATAACTATTTCAGCAGTAAGCAATGGGGTGCGGCAGATACCTATCATCTCTGTGTTAATTCATCCTGGCTCGGACTTGAAGATACAGTTGAGTTTATATGCAGATTTGCATCTCGCAGGTTCGGATTGTGATCACCTCCTCTTGTGGTGGTCTTTCTGCACCATTGACCTGCTGTTTGCATATCCGTGCGCGGGCAGGAACAACGAACATCCGGTATCAAGGAGCAAACCCCATGAATTCATAAGCTGCCGGGGGTCCTCAGCAAAGGGAGGAAATGCCGATCCCGGGAAAATACCGAACATGGTATCACCGACAATCGCAATTTCATCTTCAATTATCACACTTACCGAACCGGCAGTATGTCCGGGTGTGTGAAGTATATAGGCGTTGATGCCGAAATCCTTCAAATCGTAAACCGATTCAACAATAATATCATGCCGGCACGATTTGTATTTGCCAATCGATGATCCAGCCGCTGAAAACATTTTAACGATTGCCTTTGAGAAGGCAAAGGTTCCGCGGGGAGCCGGGCTTGTTCCTGAGGACAGAAACTGAGCTTCCTTGCTGTGGACAATCACCGGGGTTTTGAAGGCTTTTCTTATTCTGGCGGCATTTCCGGCATGGTCGAAATGGGAATGAGTAAGGATCAGGCAATCGAGATGATAAACAGTCAGCTTGTTAAGTCGAAGCTTTAACAGCCGCCACCCGAGACCGATTCCTGTATCCACCAGAATATTTTTCGTTCCGTTGGTTACAAGGAATACATTACTGCGTCCCGAAAGGACACGGATAATCCGGGTTCCGCCTGATGTAGTCCAGGTCTTCATCTTTCGCCAAGCAGTTTCATGAAGATTATTACGGATTTTCTTCCGGCTTATTGTCTGCAGAATAAAAACACCATATAGTACCACTACCTTTTATCCATATCTATTTTTTAAGCCGGATCACTTAATTTTCATGGTTTCTGTTTGGGACTGCAGTATTCCATGCCTGGCCTCAGGCCGTAGGCCTTACATGATTTAGGGATGGGCGAAGCCCTTCCTTAAGGCTGCCAATGATGCAAAGCCCCGCATGGGGCGAAATAGATCAACCAACCGGAATGTTGTTTATGGTTTGGAAGACTGTGAGTAGACGGCAAAACCATTTCGCCCCTAACGGGGCTCTGCAACTGTGCGGGTGCCTTAAACGGGGCGTTGCCCCGCCCTAAATCATGACGCCCCTAACGGGACTGAAATCCCACTTAAGCAGGATATTAGCCTTCCCCCAGGGCAGGGGGGTAAAAAATGGCAAAAGTTGCAGAAATAAAGAATTTCAATAATCAAAATGCGTAATAGGATTTGATGGGATCTGTGTGGTTTTTCACCTGAGAAATTCTGCTTACCTTCTATTGCACGAAAAACCTGAACTCAATCAATCCTTTTTCCGGAACTTTTTGTGATATCAGTGAACAGCTTCCTCGTAAGATCAGCGTCCTCAAAGTTAAGAAAGACATCTGTATCATCTGTTTTGATATGGATAAACGGCGGGTTTCCCTTATCGATGAACATTTTAACCTTTTCTCCGGTACGGAGCCTGAAGTTTCCCCTGAGGATTTTCCCGAAGGCGTATCCGTTTGTTTTTGCTTTTATGGCAGGAAGTGAAGCGATTGTATCACAGCTTTTCATCTTTGAATATTCAACTCTCATGCCATACATTCCTTCAATGTTCAGGGCTGTGTCCGAAACTGTTGTAACCATAGGTTTCCGGCCCG
>CAYTNC010000105.1:0-8272 GCA_964438935.1 uncultured Bacteroidales bacterium | reverse complement strand
GCTCTGCTGCGGAATTAGTTTCCAAAGCTTGCTTTGGGGTTTCATACCCGTGATTACCGGTAAGATCTGTAAAAGGGAAGGGAATCAGTACAATATCGCCTTTCTTCATTTATACTTTTCCTTTAAGTCATTAACGGTATACAGATCTTCATCTTCCAGCAGGAATTGAAATGTTTTTGAGTTTTGTACCAGTTTCTTAATCCCTTCAACAGTGATTTTTTCATCAATTTTACTGAGAAGAAAATCGGCAAAATCGTTCATTTCCTGCAATTGATTATCAGGCAAACGAATGAGTTTGCTTTGGATTTTTTCGATAATCAAATTTCTGTTCATCGGATTATTCAATTAAACATGCCATTAGGAACAAATTTACCATATTTTTTTCACTTGCAGAACATTTTAGGATCCAGGATCTAAATCTAAAGGCCGGTAGGCAGGGTAGGCAGGTTCCTGTTCGGTGTTGGTTTTGATGATTGTTTGGTTGTTACCGCCTATTGGTCTTGGTACTTTGATCTTCAATCAAAATCCCAATAACCCCCGCCGCCAGGCCCAAGCCATACAGGCAGGGCGGAGGAGGCGAAGCAGTGAAATTGCGAAGCTATTCACGAACACCATAAAAATGAAACAACGGAGTGAATAATGCCGGAAGTCCATGAGGCAGGATACAGGATGGTACCTACAGACCCCGTCACCATAGACCCCAGATCCCCGATTGCTGAATTAAGAGGTTTATTTCTTTATTATTTTTCTAACAATAGTTTCTCCCTGATTGGTTAACTGCAAAATAAGAAATCCATTCTGAAAAGAACTTATATCAAGGGTTGAGGTACCATTGATCATGGTTGTTTGTTGTAATATCCGGCCAGCAATATCCATTAGTCGAATATTATAATTTTTGTCAGCCCAAACTGTCAGATACGAACTTGCAGGATTTGGTGAAACAAAAATCTTATCTGTCTCGGATGCATCTACATGAGTGGGACTTGTTACAGTTATTAAATGTTTATAAACAACACTGTCATGCCCGGCATTATTTTCAGCCACTAATTTGACCGTATATATTCCAGATGAAGAATAGGTGTGATTCGGATGTTGCATCGTGCTGGTAAATCCATCCCCGAAATCCCAAAACCATGAAGCAGGGGAATTCAATGATTCATCAGTAAATTGAACAGTCAATGGCACAGTGCCACTTGTGGTATCAACTGAAAATACTACTTCAGGGACGGCAACAATGCTTATTTTAACATATACCGTGTCATTCTTTCCAAGTTCTGTAACGGTTGCAACCAATCGTACCAAATAATCACCAATTTGCTGGTATGCATATTCCGCTTCCTGTAAATCGGAATCTTCAATATCATCTTCGTTGAAATCCCAACTCCAGTTACTCACGGTTCCCATAAAAACGTTGCCTTTAAACAGAATGAAGGAGTCAAGAAGCGCCTCAAACGGCGTTGTAATATAAACGGTTGTTTCTTTATATTCACTGGCTCCGATGTCAATGGTCTTTCCCATCTTCCTGAGATTATTAAATATATCCTTATTTAAAACAGGGCCTGGTAATGAATCTGTACCATGATTGATGCAAGGGGAGCCTTCCTTTAATGAAAAATCAGCATTCATGATATCGGACGCCTGCATATCAAGCGCGAAAGAATTCTTGTATATTCCGGCGGATATATTGTTTCCACCTTTAATCAAGGAATTATATATTCTTACCTGACTGCAACTCTGATCATAAAAATCAATCTGGGTGGCTTCATCGCCTGTAAGAACAGAATTATATATGGAAGGGAATGAGTTTCTTATCATAAAGATACTCTGACCGGTGCACGTCCATTCTGCATCATTATTAATAATGCTGCAATTGATAATGGTTGGACTCGCACCATCAAGCAATATTCCGCCGCCAAAATTCCGGGTAAAGTTATAACTGATGATACAGCCGACAATATACGGATTACACTTGTCAATATTCAGTCCTGCTCCTCCTTCAGCGTACATCCACATTGCCTGGGGAAATATATAATTATGAGAAATGTTACAATTTATTAAAGCAATATTGGAACGATTAATGCCTATCCCCCCCATGCCTCTGTTATTGGAAATTTTGGAATTTCTGATAATCAGATTATTATAATAATTAACCTGAATGCCTCCAGCCTCTGCATAATGGTCTCTTTTCCCGTATTCAATTTTGCAGTAGGCAAGGATTGAAGTGTCTGTGACGTTTGTTGAACTGTTAAAATAAATACCTTTCCAACAATTGCCGAAATGGTCAGATTTGGGGTTAGCCAGCAGCGGCCAGGCAGTACTGAAAATAATGGTATCGGCTAAAGTTCCTTCTGCAAGGATAACACCGTTACCTGATATATTTACTCCGCAATAATTATGAAAACGTACTACCGTTCCTTTGCCAATGGTTAATTTGCTGCTGGTTATATCAACATTTCTGAAGACATTTACGGTATCTGCATTCCAGGTAACATCATCCTTAAAGCTGTCTGCTTCATCAACTACAATCCCTTTATAAGCAACCAAATGAAAAGCCCTTGGTTTATCCCATCCTATTATTACACGACTTGGGTATATTTCATAACCCACAGGATTCATGAATTCAAGTGTATCTCCGAATGCAAAATCAGAATTGGCAATTTCGATGTAAAAATCTCCATTTAAATTAGTTGCATACCCTGGTAAAAATTCATGTACGGCCATTATTTCACCATTTTCTTTTTGAAGATTTCCGGAAACAGCCAGACTGATATCGTTTTGAAATTCAGTGGCGCCAATGTCAATGAAGCCTTGGTGTACACGGTTGTTTCCATTTATATCCACAGCATTCTCTGATGGAATATAAGACGGGTTACCCCCGTTTATACAGGGTGAATTTGGCTGCAATGAGTAATCACCTGTATGAGTATTAGTAAATAGAGGATCTGCACTGAAACTGTTTTCAATGATATTTGTCCCGAATATATTTAGGCCTTCTACATCGCAATTGTATATCCGGAATGAACTGCCATATAATGAGTTGTTTCCTGTAAGGTCACTATTTCCATAAAGAATGGAATTAGCAAGGTCAATAAAGGATTCCTGCGAATAGACGGCGCCTCCATAACTATCCTTCATTGAATTATTGATGAATGTGCAGTTGATTATTTTCAGGTTGCTTTGGTAGGCTGCTATTGCACCTCCCCCTCCATATTGAAATCTGTCGAAACAATAATTTTCATTAAAGAAGCAATTATCAATTGTTACCCTGGCTTTATGTGCCCTGATGGCACCTCCTCCGGAGCCTTGTGTCCCAAAGTTTGTGTTGGTTCCATAATTTTTATAGAAAGTGCAATGACTAATATAAACCCTGGCGGAATCATAAATTGTAATGGTTGAACTTTCCTTACCACCACTTGAAATGCCTTTGCTGTATTCAAAAGTACAAAACTTAAAAACTGAGGAATCTGCATATGTACTCAGGGCCTTGAATAATATCGAATTCCATCCTCCTGTACCTGAATTAGTATATGGTTTGAAGGGTTGGAATCCTGTAGTATCTGCAGAAGTAAATATGATGGGTTTATCACTTGTACCAATTGCTTTTATGCTGGAAGTTCCAGATAGACTGATTCGGTAATGGCCATGGAATTTGACTTTTGTATTGGAACGGATATTCAAGGAAGAGCTGTTAAGAATAATGTTGGTAAACACATTCACTGTATCCGAATTCCAATGTATCATGCTACCGGCCTGATAAGGCTGGTCGACAACAATTCCTTTGTAACATACGATGTTAACATTCTTTGATTGATCAACAATAATTTTTTTAGGATAAAATTCATACCCGGTTGGTGCAGCATTAAAATATAAAGTATCTCCAAGGGTTATGCCATCAATCCCTTCCTGAATTGTAAAAGTGCCATTTGCCTGAACAACTATGTTATTGTGGATATTATAACTGGCTAAAACAGATCCGTTTTCATAAACAATAGTGCCATTAATAACAACAGGAGCTGCAGATAAACCGATACTTATTCCCTGAATCAACGAAACAAAGATCAGGATAAGGATTACATTTTTCATAACGTACAATTTAAATACATGAATTCTTTTATATAGGAAGATTGCTGTTGCTTTCCCATTTCAATAACCCTCCATTATTTTCAAGCACTGTAGCGAGTAAGTTAACAGAAATAATTTATACGAATTATTTCTTCACTGGTTTCGGGTTGGTATTGGATGCTGGTCAGGCAGGATTGGTGATTTAAACGCCCGCGCCGGCACCCACAGTTGCACCACTTCGGTTACTGTGGCCAGCAGCAACACGGCTACCAGGAATTTCAACAGGGGTTTTGTGTCAAAAAGTCGGTAGCCCTGATTGGCGCGGTCCAGTCAGTGCAACTGATTTAAACCGGGTTGCCAATTCTTTAAGTTTTACGGCTATCGTTCTCGAAATCATGCTATAAAATTGCAAATTCGGAATCAAAATCCAAAATAGTAATAAATAAGATTATGATCAGATAAGTTGTGCCGTGAAGCCGAAGTTTTGTTAAAGGCTGTTTAGCGCAGATTACGCAGATTGATGAAGAATTTACAGAATCCCCCTCTAGCCGTTGCCAACCCCTGAAGGGTGATGGGTGCTAGTTACTGGATGCTGGATGCGTGGGTGTTGTGGTTTGGGTGTTGGGAGTTGACTGCCACTGCCACTGCCACTGCCACTGCCACTGCTGCTGCCACTGCTACTGCCACTACCACTGCTACTGCCACTGCCACTGCCGCTGCCACTAACCCTTCTCCCCTCCAATTTAAATCCTATCTTTGCCCTATGGATCACACACCAATACTCACGCGCTTTGGCATTAAGGCGCTTAACGACATGCAAAACAAGATGCTCGAAACGGTAAAATCGGCTGACAACATTGTGCTGATCTCACCTACCGGATCGGGGAAAACCCTGGGTTACCTCCTGCCGCTTTTGCCGTTGCTGAAAGAAGCCAGCAACGCTATACAGGTGATGATCTTAGTCCCTTCACGGGAACTGGCGCTGCAAATCGAGAAAGTATTCCGGCAGTTCGGAACCCCTCATAAGATCAGCTGCTGTTATGGGGGTCACTCCATGCGCATCGAAAAGAACAACCTCAAGGATGCGCCCACAGTTCTTGCTGGCACTCCCGGACGCATCAGCGATCATTTGCGACGCGGAAATATAGCCATCGATACCTTGCAGGTACTCATCCTCGATGAGTTCGACAAATCGCTTGAAATGGGTTTTCAGGAGGATATGAAATTCATTTTGCAGCAATGCAAAAATGTTAAAAAGCGCATGCTCACTTCTGCCACCCCGTTAAAAGAGATCCCTGCATTTGCCGGAGTTCAGAACAGCGTGGTATTAAACTATACACGGGGCAAGGAAGAGTCGAAATCATTGCTCAAAATAAAAGTGGTTCATGCAAAGGGCCCCGATAAGCTTCAGTCGTTATTGCTTCTGCTGGGAAGTATAAACGCTGTGTCAACCCTGGTTTTCTGCAATCACCGGGAGGCGGTAAACAGGATATCGGATCATCTTAAAGGTTATCAGATCGATCATGGTGTTTATCATGGGGGACTGGAGCAAACGGACCGTGAAAGAGTCATGATCAAATTCCGGAACGGAAGTATAAAAATACTGGTTACTACCGATCTGGCCTCCCGGGGGCTCGATATTCCTGAAGTAGATGCGATTATTCATTATCAGCTGCCGGCAACCGGAGCAGTGATGATCCACCGCAACGGAAGAACGGCACGAATGAACATGCCGGGAACGGCTTATTTTCTGTTGGCTGAGGATGAACACCTGCCTGATTTTGTCAAAGGATTGCCCGATGAGCTCAGACTGCCGGAAAAAGTCACCCTGCCCAGGGCTGCGCTTTGGAAAACCATGTATATTGGTGCAGGCCGAAAGGATAAGATCAACAAAACGGATATTGTGGGGATGATCCTTCAAAAGGGGGGATTGCAGCAGGAAGAGCTGGGTAAGGTTGATGTGTTGGATCATTCATCGTTTGTGGCGATCAGGGCTTCACGATTCCAAAAGATACTTGCGCTTTTAAAAGAGGAAAAAATCAAAAATAAAAAAGTAAAAATAGGGGTAGGGTGAAGCAGATTTCGCAGATTTTTGAAGAATTTCTCGCAGATCTTTCTCGCAGATAAAATCGGATTGAGCAGATTACCGCAGATTTTTTTGCAGGAAAATCAGAAGAATTTCTCGCAGATAAAATCAGATTAGGCAGATTTCGCAGATTTTTGAAGAATTTCTCGCAGACCTGCCTGCCGGCAGGTCTGCGAGAACCTGTTTATTTTCGCCTACACGGATCACCGCCGTTGCCGGTAAAGTGCAGTCCCACCTTTACATTCACAAATGATGCCCGGGTGTTAAACTGCTGAATATATAAACCCCCGCTCACCGAAAGGGCAGTTTTAAACGACAACTTTCTTTTAACGCCCATGCCGGGATTTATAAACAAACCGGTTCTCATCATGTCTCCCGGATCCAGCAATATGCCGGCATCTCCGTACAGAAAAGGTGTGGATTTCCTGTTGTTGAAGGTATAACGGATGTCCATATACACCGGTATCAGCACCCCATCACCGTACAAATGAGCTCCCACTCCCAGTCCGGTGATAAAATGATTATTGATCACATAGCCATTCATGGTGGTGATGCCGGCAAAATCATCGGAGTATTTTACTGCCGAAGTGCCAAGAGCCAAACCGCCAACAACTTCAGTAATGTTGATATATCCGCTTACATCCTCATATTTGTTGAATCTCTTCGATTGTTGTGCCGTTGCCCCTAAAGTAAACAGCACGAGGAGCAAAGCGATTGAACTGTGCTGTCTTATAGGATTTCTGTTCATTTTCTGAGTGGGTTATGTTTTATACGCTTATTCAGTGCCAGCCATTTCATAGTAACAAATTAAATGAATTGTGGAAAAATAACTCCTTCTAAGTCGTTGAATTTCTTACTGATTATGCGGCAATTCGTTATTTCTAAAGTCGCTGCAAGTTTCTTCAGTTTTACCATGTCGTTCTGATCACCTCTTAGCTTTACTTCTAAGGCTGTTTTCTGATCCAGTATAAAATCAATTTCTGCCGTATTTCTTTTGTTATAGAAAGCCAGGGTGCCGTAATGCGCCAGCTGATTACAAACAGCGGTTTCAAAAAGTTGTCCTTCCGTTACCTTAGCCACTAAATTTAAAATTCCGGTATCGGAAAAATATATTTTTTTTCCGGAAGCCACGCTTTTATCAACGCTTTTTGAATATTTAGGTATCAGGTTAAGAAAAAATATTCCCTGAAGGAACTCCAGATAACTGTATATTTTTACCCTGTTGATTCCCAATTCTGAGGCTATCCTGGATACATCCACCATATTTCCGTTGCGTGGTGCCAGCAATAAAATTAAGTCGCGCAATTCCCTGATATCTTTTAATTCAGTGAATACCTTGATATCTTTTTCAAAAAACGAAGCGAAAATATTTTTCAATACCAGTTTTTTTGTGGTGGTATCTTTTGTCAGTGCTACTTCAGGGAATCCGCCAAATTCGATAAAGTCATCGTAATAGCGACTTCTTTTTTCGTAGTCAGTGCGGGAATGTTTTTCAAAAATGCCTGCCGGATTCTGATTTAGAATACCCTCTTCAGGGATTACTCCACTGAAGAAAAGGAATTCATTAAAAGACAATGGATGCAGCCGGTATAAAAACTTCCGGCCGCTTAGCGATTCAGGGAAAAGATTGCGCAAGTAATAATTGGATGAGCCGGTAACAATAAATTTAACCTGGTAGTGATCAATCAGGTATTTCATAATTTTAGTGATCACTGGAAAATTCTGAATCTCATCAATAAAAACAAATAATCTTTCTCCTTCCTTTAATGAAGCTTGCTTTTTCAAATCGTAGTAGATCTGATTGTAATCTGCCGCTTCAAAAATCATTTGATCCAGGGGATTATCTAAATCAAACCACAGCTTGTTACCTTTTGTTACGTCATACAACATGTGCATCAGGGTAGTTTTACCAACCTGTCGCATCCCGCAGATAACAATTGCATTCTTATGTTCAAGCTGCGGAAGAATTTCGTAAAACAACGTTCTTTTCATAGAAACGTAAAATAATATTTACAAATATACGTAAATATGTAATATAAAATATACATATACGAAATCCTTTCTTGCAGGTTGTTGAAGCAGTTCTCGCAGATGAAGTCTGATTGAGCAGATTAGCGCAGATTT